>JAWWPK010000048.1:0-5034 GCA_033854925.1 Nocardioidaceae bacterium
GCCTCTTCGACGAGCCCGAGCGGGGCGCCGTTGACCAGGTGCTCAAGCTGGTGCGCCGCACCGGCTCGTGGACCGGCGAGCTGACCATGCTCGCGGGGGGCACCAGCCCGGTCTCGATGCGGACCTCCTGGACCCCGTTGGGTGCGCAGACGGACGACGGTGCGTTGGTGCTGATCGAGGGGACCGACGAGTCGACCGACCCGTACGCCCCGGGCCAACCCCTCGGCACCCGGCTCCGACGGCTCGCCGAGGTGACCAGCGAGCTGCTGGCCGCTGCCGATGTCGACGCCGTCTCGGCGATCGTCACCGACCACATGATGAAGGCCGCCGGTGCGACAGCCGCCTCCCTGTCCCTCCTGGTCGACGACGAGACGCTGGCGCTGATGGCACTGCGCGGGGGCTTGGAGGAGTCGGCCGGCCGCTGGGCGACGTACCCGGTGGCCAGCAACGTCCCCACGGCCGAGAGCGTGCGCACGGCTCGGCCCGTGCTGGCTCGCCGCGACGACGTCGCGGAGCGGTACCCCACCCTCGGCGGGTTCGCCGACGGCACGGGCTCGATCCTGTGTCTCCCGCTCACGGTGGCGGGCGGCCGGGTCCTGGGCGCCGTGTCGCTGTCCTTCCCCGGACGACGCGCGATCAGCGAGGCCGAGAACCTCTTCCTCCAGCTGCTCGCCGACACCTGCGCGATGACCCTCGACCGCGTCGAGGCGCAGCGCGCGGCCCGTGACCGGGAGGCCAAGCTGTCGTTCCTGGCCGAGGCGAGTGCCAAGCTGTCGAGCGACCTGGACTACGAGGCCACGCTGACTGCGGTCGCGGAGGCCGCCGTCCCGTGGTTCGCGGACTGGTGCGCGATCTCCCTGGCGGAGGACGGCCTGCTCCGGACGATCGCGGTGGCGCACACCCACCCCGAGCGGATCGCCCTGGTGCAGGAGCTGCGGGAGCGCTACCCCAATGACCCCACCTCCGACCAGGGCGGCTACGGGGTGCTGCGCACCGGTGTCAGCCAGCTCGTGCCCGAGGTGACGGACGAGCTGCTGGCCTCGGGGGCGCGGGACGACGAGCACCTCGAGCTGATGCGGGCGCTGAACCTGAGCAGTGGCCTGTCCTGCGCGCTCAAGGTCGGGGACCGGACCTTCGGCGTCATCACCTGGGTGGCCGGTGAGGGTGGACGGCGGTTCTCGGAGGACGACCTGGCCTTCGGCGAGGACCTGGCCCAGCGCGCGGCCATCGCCATCGACAACGCCCAGCTGCACAGCCAGGTGCGCACCGCCGCGCTCGAGCTCCAGCGCGCGGTGCTGCCGGAGAAGCTGCCGCACATCGAGGGCTGGACCACCGGCGTCCAGTACCACCCGGCCGGCCGCACCGATGCCGGCGGCGACTTCTACGACGTCGTCCCTCTCGAGGACGGCCGGCTCGCCATGTTCGTGGGCGACGTGATGGGCCGCGGGGTCGCCGCCGCCTCGGTGATGGCGCAGATGCGCTCGGCGATCCGCACCCTCCTGGCCGTCGACCCCGAACCCCCCGCCGTGCTCGCCGGCATGGACCGGGTCTTCGACGCGCTCCACCTCGAACAGCTCGTCACCATGGTGTACGCCGTCGCGGACCCGGCGCTCGACCAGCTGCAGGTGATCAACGCCGGTCACCCACCGCCGGTGCTGCTCGCGGCGGACGGCCAGATCGAGCTGCTCGAGCACCCCAGCACGCTGATCCTCGGTGTCGGTGGGGGCCAGCGTGCCGTGCGGTCCGCCGAGTTCCGTCCCGGCGACAGGCTGCTCCTCTACACCGACGGGCTGATCGAGCGCCGCGGCGAGGACGCCGACACCGCCACGGCCCGGCTGATCACCGCACTGAAGACTCCGCGCACCGAGTCGCCGGACGAGTGGCTCTCGTCGATCGTCGAGGAGCTGCGCGACCCGACCCGGGACGACGACGTCGCCGCGCTGCTCGTCGCCCGTGACCCGGACACCCCCTGACCCTGGCTGGGCACGCGAGGGCAGGATGGCTGCGTGGGATCGCACCGCGCCGACCGCAACGAGGAGCTAGGGCACGGGCACGGCCACGGACACAGCGACGAGGTCGAGCTCGAGGTCGCCCCGCTGCCGCGCGCGGTGCTGCTCGCGGTGCTGGCCGCCGTCGCCCTCGCCGCGGTGGCCGGCGTCGTGCTCCTCTGGCCCGACGCCGGGAAGGTCGACGACCTGAAGGGCTCGGTCGGCTTCGCCACCGCGGGCACCACCTTCCCGTCCGCGACCATCGACGAGGTGCAGCCGGCCTGTCCGCGGACCGGGCCCGACCAGCCGGCCGACACGTCGAAGCCCTGTGGCCAGATCAAGGTCACGGTGGACGAGGGCGCGGACAAGGGCACCGAGGTGACGGTCGGCGTACCGCCCGAGGTCAGCGACGCCGGGCTTCACAACGGGGACCACCTGATCCTGATCAGGGCGCCGGCCAAGGACGGCCGGCCGGCCAGCCTCAACTACTACGAGATCGAACGAGCGACCTCGCTCTGGCTCGTGGCGGGGCTGTTCGTGGTGGTGGTGGTCGCAGTGGCCCGGCTCCGCGGGCTGATGGCTCTGATCGGGCTCGGGGTCGCCGGCGCGGTGGTCGGCGGGTTCGTGATCCCGGCCCTGCTCACGGGTCGGCCGGCGGTGCCGGTCGCTCTCGCCGCCTCGGCGGTGATCATGTACGTCGTCCTGTACACGACCCACGGGATATCGCTGCGCACCAGCGCCGCGCTGGCCGGGACCCTGGCCGGCATGGCGCTGACCGCCGGGATCGGCTGGTGGTCGGTCGGCTCGGCACACCTCACCGGCGTCGTCGACGACGGCGGCCGGATCCTCTCGACGTTCGCCGGCGAGATCAGCCTCCAGGAGCTCCTCGTCGCGGCCGTCATCATCTCCGGCCTCGGTGTCCTCAACGACGTCACCATCACCCAGGCCTCGGTGGTGTGGGAGCTGCGCGGCGCCTCTCCCACGATGAACCGCCGCCGGCTGTTCGCCAGCGCGATGCGGATCGGCCGCGACCACATCGCCTCGACCATCTACACGATCGTCTTCGCCTACGCCGGGACCGCGCTGACGCTGCTGCTGGCGGTCTCGCTCTACGACCGGTCGTGGCTCGACCTGCTCGGCACCGAGGAGATCGCCGAGGAGCTGGTGCGCTCCTTCGCCAGCAGCATCGGGCTGGTGCTCGCCGTACCTGCCACCACGGCGATCGCGGTGGCCGTGGTGCCCGGCCCCCGGGACCCGCTCGGCTTCTGACAACAGCGGTAGTCCCTCACCCTTGGCGGGGTCCGGACGCGTTGTGGCCAGCCAGAGGTGACGGACTACCGCGCGACCAGGAACCGTCTGTCCCGCGCCGACGTGTCCGAGATCGTGCGCCCAGGCAATACGTTGTCCGGGTGACGACCTACCTGGGCATCGACCTGGCCTGGGGGCACAAGAACCCGACCGGTGTGGCGGTCCTCGACGACGACCGCAGCCTCCTCCACGTGAGCGCGGTCCGCACCGACAAGGAGATCGCAGCCGCTGTGGCGCCGTACGCCGAGGGCCGGCTGGTCGCGGGGATCGACGCGCCACTGGTGGTCACCAACGCCACCGGCTCGCGGCCGGCGGAGCAGCAGCTGAGCGCGGACTTCCGGAGGTTCAACGCCGGCACCCACCCGTCCAACACCGGGAAGCCGGAGTTCGCGAACGGCACCCGCGGCGCCCAGGTCGCCGAGCTGCTGGGGCTGACGATCCATGAGACGGCGCTCGAGGTGTATCCACACGCCGCGATCGTGGCGCTGTTCGGGCTCGACAAGACCCTGACCTACAAGGCTAAGCCGGGCCGCGATCTCGACCACCTCCGCGCCGAGCTGCTCGAGCTGATGCGTCTCCTCGAGACCGTGGTGACCACGGGTGCGACCTGGGCCGAGCTGCTCGCGGCGGCGGCCGACGCGACCCGCAAGAGCGAGCTGCGGGTGGTCGAGGACCAGGTCGACGCCGTGGTGTGCGCGTACGTCGCTTGGTACGTCGACCGGCACCCCGACCGGGTGACGAGCTATGGCGACCCTGCGACCGGAGTCATCGTCACTCCAACCCTGGGGATGTCAGCCGTGGCCGCGCGAGAGAACCCGGTGCGCCTCGCCGTCCAGGAGTACGCCGCGCGCCACCCCGAGCTGGTCACCGCGGCCGCCGGCGCGGTGGCGGTCATCGGCGGGATCCTCGACGAGGCCGGCATCAACTACCTGACCATCGACGGCCGGGCGAAGGCGATCGCGTCGTTCGCCGAGAAGGCGACCCGCACCGACTCCGGCCAGCCGCTCTACGCCGACCCGCTGGTGGACATCGGCGACCAGCTCGGCATCCGCGTGATCACCTACGTCCGCGACGACGTCGAGGCGGTGGCCGCGTTGCTCGCCGAACAGCTGCCGGTGCTCGACGACCGCGACTTCGGGGAGCTGACCGCCAGCCAGGGCCGGTTCGGCTACGCGAGCCGCCACCTGCAGGTGGAGATCGAGGGCCGGGTGGTGCAGGTACAGCTCCGGACCGTGCTGCAGCACGCCTGGGCCGAGTTCGAGCACGACATCCGCTACAAGGGCACGGTCCCGGCCGAGCACGCGAGCGAGTTCGACCGCCGGTTCACCCTGGCCGCCGGGCTGCTGGAGCTCGCGGACCAGGAGTTCTCCGCGATCCGCGAGCGTCTTCGCGGCGCGGCGCCGGCCGAGACCGCTGACGACGACCCGCGGATCGCGCCCGGGGAGCTCGCCGCGTTCCTGGCCGGGCAGTACGCCGACGCCGGCTGGTCGCGCACGGACCACTACGCGTGGATCTCAGGGTTGCTGCTGGAGCTCGGGATCACCACGCTCGTGGAGCTCGCCGAGCTCCTGCGCGCCAGCGACGAGGCGGCGATCGGGGCGCGCATGGACTACCGCTACCCGCCGGGCGCGGTGCGCCGCCTGGACGACGCCCTGCTGTCGGCCTTCGGGGACCGCTATGTCCGTCTGCACGGCAACGCGCACCGACGCGACCTGCTGGCCACCCGCCTCGACCGGCT
>JAWWPK010000049.1:0-10944 GCA_033854925.1 Nocardioidaceae bacterium
GTCGGTCTCGGGGAGTCGCCACCCGTCGTGATCGCCGATGAAGGTGCCCTGCTCGTTGCCTGAGCCGACGCCGACCTGCAGGTGCAGGGTCGCCGTCTGCTCGTCCCACATCTTGTCCAGCCAGGCGAGGCCGTAGCGAGCCTCGGCGCCCAGCTCGGCCGGCGCCCGCGCTCCGAGCAGCCGGGCGCTGGTGAACAGGACCACGTCGTTGTACGCCGCGGAGTGGGTGAACTTGAGGTAGTCACCCGCGTCGGCCCAGCCGCCTTCGACGTCGACCGGCCCGCCGATCTTCGCGAGGTCCGGATCGGTGATCTGGTCCTCGCCCGGCACCATGTGTGGCCACGCGTAGACGTCGGCGGCGGCATCGTTCAGGTGGGCCGGCTTGCGGTTCAGTGGCCCCGGGAGCTGCTGCGCGCCGTCGCGCTGGTTCTGGTCGAAGGCGACGCCATAGCGGATCACCGGCCCGTAGAGGTCCGCCGCGCCAGCGATCCGGAAGTGCTTGGACGAGATGCTGACCGCACCCCGAGTCTCGATCCGGTAGCGGCCCTTCGCGCGAAGGCCGGACAGGTCAAGCCGGTACACATAGGGGAAACGGTTGCCCCAGCTCCCCACAGAGGAGCTGGGGACCGTGCCCCGGAGATACGCGCGGCCCTGCTTGCCGACCACCACGAAGGTCGTCCGGCCGAGCGGTTGCGAGGACATCAGCGTGGCTGACTTGGTCTCGGCCGGGAGCCACCCTTGCTGGTTGACCCGTAGCTCGGCCCGCAGCTTCTGAGGTGCCGAGTGCCCCGGCGCGGTCGGCACGAGGGCGAGCAGGGCCGCGACGAGCGCGAGCGCCGTACCCCGGATGCCTCTTGCCATCGTCCCCACCAGTTAGATAGGAAAGTTTCCTATTGGTGGGCGATACTGGCAGGGGTGCCCGGGCTCCGCAAGACCTACTTCGCTGCGAGGTGTGCGATGGACGTGGTGGTGGTCGACGATGCCGCGGCTGTCGGCGAGCACGTCGCCGGCCTCGTTTCCGGCATGGTTGAGCGGGATCCGGGGCTGGTGCTGGGAGTCGCGACCGGCGCCACCATGCTGCCCGCCTACCGGGCGCTGGCCCGGGGGAGCGGGGACCTCTCGCGCGTGCACATCGTCGCGCTGGACGAGTACGTCGGGGTGCCGGCCGCGCACCCGGCGTCGTTCGCGGCCTACGTCGAGCGCGAGATCGTCGTCCCCCTGGGCATCCCGCAGCACCAGGTCGTCGTGCCGCAGGGGAGCGGCGAAGAGCTCGAGCGAAGGATCGAAGAGGTGGGCGGGGTCGCGCTGCAGCTGCTCGGCATCGGCCGCAACGGGCACCTGGCGTTCAACGAGCCCGGGTCACCACTGGACGCACGCAGTCGGGTGGTCGCCCTCAGCGAGACGACGCGACAGGACAACGCGGGTTCCTTCGGCGACGAGCGGGTGCCCACGCACGCAATGACCCAGGGGCTCGGCACGATCCTCGAGGCCGGCAGGCTGGTCCTGCTGGCCACCGGAGAGGCCAAGGCGGAGGCTGTCGTCGCTGCCCTGACCGGTCCGGTCACACCGGACTGCCCGGCGTCCGTCGTGCAGTGGCACCCGCGGGTCACCGTGGTCCTGGACGTGGCCGCCGCGTCAGCCCTCCAGCGGCGGAGGAGCGTCGAGGGCGCGGAGCGCGAGCGCGTCCACCATCCACAGCTGTAGCGCCCGCACCTGCCCGGCGTCGAGGCCGGCGATGTCGCTCAGCCACACTCGCGTCTCGATGCCGGAGACGGCCCGCAGCGCCACCGCCAGCCGATCCAGCCCGTCGTTCCCGAGCCGGTCGCGTAGCGGCTCGAGCGCCTCGGCGTACCAGCCGATGGCGCGGCCCCGGCGGAGCGGAAGGTCGTGGGGTGCGCCGTCGAGGGAGAGCCGGAGCATCGTTCGCTGGAGGTGCTCGGTGCGGTCGAGCACGTCGGCGAGCTCGGTGGCGACCGCGGCGACCCGCTCTCGTGGTTCGTCAGGAGCCGGGTCCGGAAGCAGGGAGGCGGTTGCCGTCTCGGGGAACGCCGCCGCCAGCAGCTCTCCCTGTGACGCGAAGTAGCGGTAGGCGGTGGTGCGCGAGATGCCGGCCGCTTCCGCGGCGTCCTCGACGCGCGGGGTGTTGCCGCTCTCCATCAGCTGCCACGCGGCCGCGAGCAGCTGGTCGCGGGTCCGCTGCTTCTGCTGGGTGCGCCCGGCGTCGACGTACTCCCTTGACATGGGCTTCATGGTATGCCAGTTTCATGATGGGACGCCAGTCCCACGAAGGAATGGGGAAGTGACGTGACAGGTGTGGAAACGACGACGAGCCGGGCAGTCCTGCGACGGGCCGGTGAGGGAGACCAGCTCTGGTTCTTCGGCGGCGGAGTCTGGACATGGAAGCTCACGGAGGCCGACACCGGCGGTGAGCTGAGCGTGGTCGAGGTTTCGATGGAGGAGGGGAAGCGCACACCGCTGCACACCCACCCCATCGCCGAGTCGCACTGGATCCTGGAAGGGCAGGTCCGCTACCGGATCGACGACGAGGACGTCGAGGTGGGCGTCGGTGACTTCGTCCTGGTCCACGCGGGGGTCCCGCACGCGTTCCTGGTGCTGAGCGAGCAGGCCCGCATGCTGTCGATCCAGCCGTCCTGCGTCTGTGAGGCGTTCTACCACGGCGCCAGCGAGCCGCTGGTCGGCTCGGCCCGGGAGGTCGACTTCGCGCGCATCGCCGAGAGCGGCCGCGTCAACGGCGGCATCGAGATCCTGGGGCCGCCACCGTTCTGAACCATGCAGCAGTGATAGCATTGTTGCATGACTGCGATCACGGTGCGCCAGCTCCCCGAGGGCGTCAAGCAGCGGCTCCGGATGCGAGCCGCCGCCAACGGTCGATCCATGGAGGCGGAAGCGAGGGCCATCCTCGTCGGGGCACTCGACGAGGAGAGACGGGTGGATCTGACCTGGGTCGAACGGCTGGTGGCGCTCGGTGACGAACTCGGGGGAGTGGACATCCCCGAGGTGCCCGACACCGACGCCGAGGCCGCGACTTTCGACGTGTCGTGATCATCCTTGACACCAACGTCGTCTCGGAGCTGGTTCGGGGACCACACGCTGAGCCCCGCGTCCTTGCCTGGGTGCGGGCGCTGGCCGATCAGCCGGTCACGACAGCGCTGAACCGGGCAGAGCTTCTGGCCGGCCTCGCTCTGCTGCCGGCCGGCAAGAGACGAGACACTCTCCTGGTGGGCATCGAGCAGGTGCTGTCGGACCTGACCATCTGCCTGCCGTTCTCGTCGGACTGCACGTCGGCCTACGCCGAGGTCCTGGCGGCGCGCACCAGGCTGGGCCGTCCTGTCACCACGATGGACGCACTGATCGCCGCCGTCGCCCTGGCCAACAACGCTTCGGTCGCCACCCGGGACACGAGTGGGTTCAGCGGTCTCGGGCTCGAGGTCGTCGATCCTTGGGGCGGTCGCCCTCAGTAGGTTCGGTGCATGACCGACGAGCAGCGGGTCGTCAGTGCCAGCCTGGAGATCGCCGCGCCGGCGGACGCGATCTTCGAGCTGATCGCCGACCCCGCCAACCAGCCGTCGTGGGACGGCAACGACAACCTCGGGTCCGCCGAGCCGGGCCAGCGCGTGCGCGCCGTGGGCGACGTGTTCACGATGACGCTGGCCGGGGGAGCGGTGCGCGAGAACCACGTGTTCGAGTTCGAGGAGGGCCGCCGGATCGCGTGGCGACCCTCGGAGGTCGGCGCCGAGCCGCCCGGACATGTCTGGCGCTGGGAGCTCCAGCCGCGTGACGACGGCGCCACACTCGTCACGCACACCTATGACTGGACGCAGCTGACGGAGAAGAAGCGTCTTCGGCGGGCCCGGGTCACGCTGCCGGAGAACCTGATGGCCTCGTTGGAGGGGCTCGCCGCGGCAGTGGCGTCCCCGGTGGGGCTGCCGGCCCTGTTCGCGGGCATCTCGGTGGCCGACTACGACGCGGCGCAGGAGTGGTACACGCGGCTGTTCGGACGGCCACCGTCCTTCCACCCCAACGACGAGGAGGCGGTCTGGGAGGTCGCGGAAAGCCGCTCGGTCTACGTCCAGCACCGTCCGGACCACGCCGGCCACGCCCTGGTGACGCTCTTCGTCGACGACCTCACCGGGCTGGTCGACGGCATCACCGAGCGCGGCCTGGAGCCGCACCTGGACGAGACCTACGACAACGGCGTACGCAAGGTGACCTACCGCGACCCCGAGGGGAACGAGCTCGGCTTCGGCGGCGCGTAGGTCACCACAGTCCCGGCACCAAGCGGTTCCGGCCGTGTCCGCCCGGTCACAGGAACGGCCGCACCTCGACCTTCCGGTTGCAGGCCTTCGACCCCTCGGCGGCGAGCTCGAGCGCAGCGTCGAGGTCGGCGGCCTCAATGATCCAGAAGCCGATGAGGTACTCCTTCGTCTCCACGAAGGGCCCGTCGGTGAACATCGCCTCATCGCCCCGGTTGTCGATGACAGTGGCCGAGCCGGGCGCCGAGAGGCCACCGGCGAAGACCCACTGACCGTCCGCGATGAGCCGTTCGTTGAACACGTCGATGGCCGCCTGTTCCTCCGGGCTGTCCAGGTCGGTCGAGTCGGTGATAACGGAAACCAGGTACTGCATCGTGGGATCATCTCCTGTGGTGCCGGGTCGCCCCAGGTGGGCGGTCGCTCACCCTTGCCGGGAACACTGTTGCACCGGTCCGACACCGATTCCCGCGCGGCTCAGCCGTGCAAGGTTGGTCGGTAGGCGAGCACTTGTGTGCATCAGCCGAACGGTTGAGATTGAGGCGACTGGGCCCGGAAACCCCCGCGCTGCTGCACACTCCGACCATGAGCACGGATCGAGTTGCCTCCAGCTCCCGGTCCCTGTGCGCTCGGCTTTTCCCGGCTTCCCGTCCTCGCCGTCGCCTCGTTCTCGACGGCCGACCATGGCCTGGGTCTGGGGTGTGGAACCGCTCGACTGAACTCATCCCCAGGTGCGCAGCCACGCCGTGATGAACGGCGAGGGCGAGGAGAGGGATCCTCGGCCTCTGACGGTTGCGGTGCTGTCTCCTGTGACCGGTGGCTTCTACTTCGGGGGGATCCTCAGTGGTGTCACGCAGGAGGTCGCGTCAGCAGGTGGTCAGGTCGTGCTACTGCAGACACTCGACGCCGGACGGAGTGGAGACGAGGCACTGGGCGCCCCGGACTTCTCGACGCCTTCGGCGATGGACCATGTCGACGGTGTGATCGCACTCGCTGGCTCCGCCCGCCGCGCATTTCTTGAGGACCTGCGTGCCATGGGCAAGGCCGTCGTCCTGGCGGGGCAGCAGGTGGAGGGCTTCGCTGCCCGCTCGGCCATGCCGGACAACGCGGGCGGCGTACGGGCCGCGGTCGATCACCTGGTCCGCGACCACGGGCACACCCGAATCGGGTTCATCGGAAGTCTCGAGCAGACCGATATGACCGAGCGCTTCGTCGCCTACCAGCACGCCCTGTGCGCCCACGGGATCGAGCCGAACCCCGATCACTTCTTCGCGGCGAGCAACAACGCGGAAGTCGGCGGGCGTGTGGCGGCGCAGCAGCTGATCGCTGCCGGCGTCCCCGTGACGGCCGTCGTCGTTGCCACCGATCGCAACGCTCTCGGCGTCCTTGCCGAGCTCGGGGAGTCCACTGACCAGGCGGTGCGAACCCTCGCGGTCGTCGGCTTCGACGACATCGAGCCCTTTTCGACAACCCAGCCCTGCCTGACCACGGTGAATCAGGACTTCGCCAGTGTCGGCGCAGTCGCAGCCCGCTTGCTCCTGGCCGAGCTGCGCGGCGAGGAGCCGCCGCCGGGTCGACAAGTGTCACCATCCCATCTGGTCGTGCGCACATCGTGCGGCTGCCTTCCGGCGGCGACATCGCACTGGGGGACGTCTGCCCCTGACCGTCTCGTCGTGCGCCTGCGCGAGGCCATCGCGCCCGGGCGGAGCAGCTTTCATATGGAGCTCGAGCTCGGTGCGCGTGCCCTCGACCGGGCTCTGGAGGCCGCCCTGGTGGGCGATGAGGACGCCACGACATCGGCTCTCGGAGAGGCGGTCGCTCTCCAGGCGCTGGGCTCGACCCCAGAGGCGCTGCAACGCAGCATGGCTGCGTTCGGCGAGCACGTGGAACAGATGACGGACGAGACCGGTGGTGACCTGGCAGCTGCCACCCGGCGCCGGCTCGGGCGTTTCGTCCTGCGAGCGACGTCGGCGTTCTGGCTCGCACACACCGCGGCACGCATGGAGCAGAGCGCTGTGCTCGAGCACACGATCGCCGAGCAGTACGCCGTGGGAATGAGCCTGCTGGATCGTCGCGGGGTCGATCCTCGGTCGCTGCACTGGATGGCAGCAACGCCCGTGCGTCTCGGCTGCCTTGCCGTCTGGGAGGGGACCCCGGGCAGCAGCGGGCTCCGGATCACGGGTGTCTACGATCCGGGGGACTCGCTGACCCGATCCCCGGAACTGGTCGGCACTCTCGTCCCGGTCGCCGGGTTTCCCACTCGCAAGATGGTCGAGCTGTGCGACTCGACCGCTGGTGAGGTGATGTTCGTGATCCCTGTGCGCGCCGGTGACACGGACTGGGGCGTCCTCGTCGTGGTTGGCTGGATCGACGCGAGGTCCATGGACGCCAGGGCCTCGTACAACCACTGGGCCGCGCTTCTTGCGGTCGCCTTCGAGCAAGAACGGCTGCTGGAGCAGGTGCTGGCCAGTGAGGAGCGCTACGCCGTCGCCGCGCGCGCGACCGACGATGGGCTGTGGGAGTGGGACCTGCGCACAGGGACGACCTACTACTCCGCCCGATGCCGCCAGATGCTGGGCTGCGATGCGGACGCGGGCGGCATCGACCTCCTGTTCCGCGGCATGCATCCCAAGGATCGCGACGTGGCGCGGACCGTCCTGTCCACCGAAGGGACCAGCAATTCTCCAGTCGAGGTGGAGGTCAGGATGCGCTCGACCAGCCGTCGCTACCGCTGGGTCCACTGCCGAGCAATCGCAGTCAGCGCAGCAGGGCAGCGGCCGCACCGAATCGTTGGTTCCCTTTCGGACATCGACGACCGAAAGGTCCTCGAGGAGCGGCTGCGCCGCAACGCACTGCACGACTCGCTGACCGGTCTGCCGAACCGGGCTCTGTTCGTCGAACGGCTCGCGGGAGCGCTGGACGCGGCCCACAGCCAGAGACGTCCCCACGACGCAGAGGGGGTCACCGTGCTGTTCATCGACCTCGACGGCTTCAAGGAGGTCAACGACACCCGTGGCCATGCCGCCGGCGACCAGCTGCTCGTAGCCGTCGCGGACCGCCTCCGCGCCGCCATCCGATCCCACGACACCGCCGCCCGGTTCGGCGGGGACGAGTTCGTCGTCCTCCTGCACACCCGTGCCCTGCCGACCGTCCTGCACATCGTCGACCGCATTCAACGAGCCATTGCACAGCCGGTCGCTCTACCCGGCGCTGCGGTCAGCATCACTGCGAGCGTCGGCGTGGCGATGGGCCTGCCGGGCAGGGTTACCGGCGACGCCGTGCTGAGGGACGCCGACAGGGCGATGTACCGGGCCAAGGCGACGCGGCGCGGCTCGTGGGCGCTCCACCAGGACCTGGACGGGACGGAGGCGGGCGACAGCCCGCCGGTCCCTGAGCTGGCAGGCCGGAGCGAGCCGTAGTCTGCGGCTGGCCCCGCACCCCGGTGCTGCCCCAGCGCCGAAAGCGAACTAGTTGACGTAATGTCGCTTATCGGCGAAGTGATCCAGGCGTGAAGCGGGGCGGCGGGCAGCCCGTCACCTTGACCGGGCAGGCGCCCGTCCTGACCGACAAAAGGTGACGCACTACGCCTGGCGTCTGGCTCGAGGAAGTCCGTGAAAGCGGGACACGTGGCGGCTCGGGCTTTGGCGTCCACGGCTGACGTACGTGCTGACCGACCCACAGCAGGACCGGACCCGGCAGTTCCTGAGGAGGGTCCTCGAGGCCGGCTGACGAGTCTGGCCTGAGCTCACCACAATATTCCTTGACACGAATATACGCGCCAGAGAATACTTGGGTCATGGACGCCCTGCTCACGGCGCTGGCCGACCCGGCGCGCTGGCGACTGGTCGGTCTGCTGGCCGAACGGCCCCGCCCGGTCGGGGTGCTCGCCCAGCTCGCCGGGGCCCGCCAGCCGCAGACGACCAAGCACCTGCAGGCCCTCGAGCGCGCCGGTGTCGTCTCCTCACAACGCTCCGGCCAGCGCCGGATCTACTCGCTTCGGTCGGCGCCCCTGCGCGAGCTGGCGGCCGCGCTGGCCGGGCTCGCAGACACCGCGGACCGCGACGGCGGGGCGCAGCTGACCTTCGAGCGCTACGAGGTCAGCGTCCAGGCGGAACGGCTCGCCGCCGAGGACGCCGGCTGGGCCGACGGCCGCACCTTCGACTTCCACCGGTCGCTGGCGGGCCGGCCCGACCTGGTGTGGCGCCACCTCACCGAGCCTGCCCTGCTCGCGGACTGGTGGACGCCGGACGACCTCCGTGTCTCCGAGCTCGTGTTCGAGCCGCGACCGGGTGGGCGGATCGTCCTGGAGTACCGCGACGCCGATGACGCCGACGGCTCCGACGTGGTCGTCGGGCGGGCCGAGGGCGTCGTCGACGACGTACTGCCGGGCGAGCGCCTCGCCTACCGGTCCTCCCCCGTGCTGCCAGACGGCAGCGTCGCGTTCACCGCCCACGTCGACCTCGGCCTCCGCCCCACCGCCACCGGCACGGACCTCGACGTCCACTACCGCATCACCGACAGCACGGTCGACTCCGCCGACTTCGTCGCCGGCATCGAGATCGGCTTCGACCAGAGCCTCGACAAGCTCGCGGCGGCCCTCGCCGCGGATCCGGACACCGCCAACGTTTCCGACACAAGGAGCACGACGTGACCGAGCAGAACGGCGGCCGCAGGGTCGTCACCAACATCGCCCTCTCCCTCGACGGCCACTACGCCGCGCCCGACGACCCGATCGACATGAGCTGGGTGGTTCCCTACGCCGTCACGGACGTCGCGCGCGACCATCTGACCAGCCTCTGGGAGCCGGCGACCACGGCCGTGATGGGCCGGGTCAACGCCGAGGGCTTCCTGGGCTGGTGGCCCAACGTCATCGGCATGGAGGGAGCAGACCCGCGCGACGTGGGCTTCGCGACGTGGTTGGTCGACACCGACAAGGTGGTCTTCTCCTCAAGCCTCGCCGAGGCACCTTGGGAGCGGACCACGATCGTCGACAGGCCGACCGCCGAGGCGATCGCGGACCTCAAAGGGACAGAGGGCGGCGACATCTTCGTCCTCTCCAGCGCGAGCGTCATCAAGGCGCTGCTGGCGGCCGACCAGGTCGACCGGCTGGCGCTGACGGTGGCACCGGTCTTCCTCGGCGGCGGCCCGCGGCTCTTCGACGACGGCTTGCCCGCCGGGCAGTGGACGCTCGCCCGGCAGGCCGCGGGCGAGCACGGCACGCTCACGCTGGTCTACGACCGGGTCCGCTGAGCCGGGGGACGTCAGGCCGCCTTGCGTGGCCGACCGGGTCCACGCCTGGTGGCGACCACCTCGCCGCCGATCAGGACCTGGCCGCCCCACACTCCGTGCGGTTCTCCACGCTGGAGCGCCTCGGACAGGCACGCTTCCCGGACCGGGCAGGCTGCGCACAGCTCCCGGGCGAGCTCCAGCGCCCGACCGTAGGTATCGAAGAACAGCTCCGGCCGGCGCTGGCACGGGTACGGCAACACGGTGGCGGACTCCCTCGTTCTGCGTGCTTGGCTACCTCAGACTGGGCGTCTGAGGTAGGCCGAGACATCAGGAGAAGTCCTTAGATCCGGGTTCGGTCAGCCCGAGACGTACGCCGCCAGGTGCTTGCCGGTGAGCGTCTTCTTCGTCGAGACGAGCTCGGCCGGAGTCCCTTCGAAGACGACCTTGCCGCCGTCATGGCCGGCGCCCGGGCCGAGGTCGATGATCCAGTCGGCGTGCGCCATCACGGCCTGGTGGTGCTCGATCACGATGACCGACTTCCCGGAGTCGACCAGCCGGTCGAGCAGGCCGAGGAGCTGCTCGACGTCCGCGAGGTGCAACCCGGTCGTCGGCTCGTCGAGCACGTAGACCTCACCCTTGTCGGCCATCTGGGTCGCCAGCTTGAGCCGCTGCCGTTCCCCGCCCGACAGCGTGGTCAGCGGCTGGCCGAGGCTGACGTAGCCGAGACCCACGTCCGCCAGTCGCTGGAGGACCTTGTGCGCGGCCGGGATCGAGGCGTCACCGTCGCCGAAGAACTCCAGCGCCTCTGCGACCGGCATCGCCAGCACCTCGGTGATGTCCTTGCCACCGAACGTGTACTTCAGGACCCCGGCCTGGAACCGTCTGCCCTCGCACTCCTCGCACGTGGACTCCACCGTGGCCATCACACCCAGCTCAGTGAAGATGACGCCCGCGCCGTTGCAGGCTGGGCACGCACCCTCCGAGTTGGCACTGAACAGCGCCGGCTTCACGCCGTTCTCCTTGGCGAACGCCTTGCGAATCGGCTCCAGCAGTCCCGTGTACGTCGCCGGGTTGCTGCGCCGGGAGCCCTTGATGGCGGCCTGGTCGATGATCACGACGCCGTCGCGACCGGCGACCGACCCCTGGACCAGCGAGCTCTTGCCGGAGCCGGCGACGCCGGTCAGCACGCAGAGCACGCCGAGCGGGAGGTCGACGTCGACGTTCTGCAGGTTGTGCGTGGACGCCTTGCGGACCTCGAGGGCGCCGTCCGGCGTACGGGTCGACTCCTTGAGCGCGACCCGGTCGTCGAGATGCCGGCCGGTGACGGTCTTGCTCTTCCGGAGACCGTCGAAGGTGCCCTCGAAGACCACCTCGCCCCCCGCCGTACCGGCGCCCGGCCCGAGGTCGACGCAGTGGTCGGCGATCGCGATCGTCTCCGGCTTGT
>JAWWPK010000050.1:0-9353 GCA_033854925.1 Nocardioidaceae bacterium
GCCTTCGCCGCGCGCCTCGCCGCCGCGGGATCGTTCGCCCTGCCCGAGGTGCCCAGGGGCCGATCCTCGAGCGATCACGAACTGCGGGTGCTCGCTGCGACGCGCCAGTTCATCTGGCTGCGCACAATGTTCTGCGCCGGCGGTATCCTGTTCACTCTGCTGCCACTCACGCTCAAGTTCGGGAGCGACGGCGTCCAGTTCTTGATCCTCGGCCGCGAGCCGGGCCTGGTGTGCGGCCTGGGCGAACTCGGCGTGCCTGGTCGCTGCCTCGTCGGCGATCTGCCGGGCCTCGGCGTGCTCGGCGGCCGCCCGCTCGGCCTCCTCGCGCAGCCCGGCCTGCTCGCGAGCTGCCGCCTCGGCGCGCTCTCGCGCCAGGGTCGCGATCTGGGTCTCCTCCAGAGCCTGCGCCCGGACGGTCTCCAGCTCCTGGGCCAGCGTGGTCAGCCGGGCCTCGGCCTCACCTCGGTCACGGTGGGCCTGGGCGGCGCTCGCGGCGTGCTGCCGGGCCTGCTCGTCGGCCTCCGCGCGGGCCGCCAGGGCGGCTGAGGCGGCCTCGTGCTGGGTCCGGGCCTGCCCCTCGGCCTCGGTGCGGGCGGCGTTCGCCTCGACCGCCTGCTCGGCGTGCTGCCGAGCGATCTGCTCGGCGGCGTATCGAGCCCGGGCCTGGGACTGGGCCATCTGCTCGACCTGCTTGCGCTCGAGCGACGCGGCCTCGGCGGCCCGGGCCTGCTCGAGCGCGGCCTGCTCCGCGAGCTGGCGCTCGCGACTGCTGGCCAGGGCTGCTTCCTCGGCGACCCGACGGCCCTCGCTGAGCTCGGCGGTGGCGTTCTCCGCGACCGTCCTGGCCTCGTGCGCCTCCTGCGCGGCGGCGGCGTGCCGGGTGGCCAGCTCCTCGGCCTTCTGCCGGGCCTCGTGGGCGCGCTGCGCGGCTTCCTCCGCGGCCACCCGCTCGGTGGTCTGCAGGGCGGCCGCCTCCTCGGCGACCCGGCGGAGCCGGGCCGACTGCTCGGCGGCGCGCGCGTGTTCGAGCAGCCGCGCCTGCACCGACTCGACATCGGTCAGCTCGGGGCCCATGGCCTCGTCGGCGTCAGGAGCCTCGGGAAACTCGTCGGGTGGGGCGGTCGGCGCGGTCGAATGGGGGTCGGCCGCTCGAGTCATTATCGCGAGTGTAGTTGTGGCGCAGCAGTCAAGCGACTCGCCGGGGAAGGGGCCCTCCGACCTGCGTGACCAGCGGGGAAGATGAGCACCAGAGGGTCAGTAGACCAGCGCCTGGACGCCCTCCCCGAGCGCTTCCTCGGTGAACACCGCCGCGCCGGCGATGCGCACGCCCGGCCGTACGTCGTCTGGGCCGATCTCGCGGCGCGCCGCGCACTGTGAGCAGACCGTGACCCGTCCGTCCGCCAGCACCGCGCCCAGCAGGTCGGCGAGCGGCGTCGCCAGCGGCAGCGCGAAATCCTCCGCGCGGCCGGGTACGCCGAACCACGCCGCCTCACCGGTCAGCCACAGGGAGACCTCGGAGCCTGCCGCCACCGCGGTCGCGGCCACGGTGAAACCCTGGTTGCAGCGCTCGGGCTCCTCAGCCCCGCAGGTGACCTTGACGACGAGCGGCCTCGGCATACCTCCGACACTAGTGCCGCGCGCGGAACGTCATGCTTCGCGCACTGAACGCACGCACCTCGCGGCGTTGCCGGTGCTAGCTGGACGACCCAGTACGGCGTCGCGCCGGCGCCTTGCGCGCACGCACGTTGAGCACGCCAAGCGGATGAACACGTTCCGCGCACGACACTAGTCTGGACAGGTGCCGTTCGAGCTGCCCGACAACCTCCACCCCGACTGCGCGCCGGTGGCGTGGTTGCTGGGCACGTGGCAGGGCAACGGGCACGGCGACTACCCGACGATCGACGCCTACGAGTTCGGGCAGGAGCTGATCTTCACCCACGATGGCCGACCGTTCTTCCACTACCTCTCCCGCGCCTGGATCATCGACGAGAAAGGCGAGAAGGTCCGCGACGCCGCGCTCGAGACGGGGTTCCTGCGCTGCCGCCCCGAGGGGCGGATGGAGCTGCTGCTCGCCCACAACACCGGCTTCGTGGAGCTCTGGTACGGCGAGGCCGACCGCGGGAAGCTCGAGGTGTCCACGGACGCCGTGGTGCGCTCGGAGTCGGCCAAGGAGTACGTCGCGGGGCACCGGCTCTACGGCCTCGTCGAGGGTGACCTGCTCTACGCCTACGACATGGCCGCGATGGGCCAGGCTCTCCAGCCGCACACGTGGGCCCGGCTGAAGCGGCTCTGACCAGATGGTTGTCGAGGACTGGCGCGAGAAGCTTCGGGGCAAGGGCTACCGGCTCACACCCCAGCGTGAGCTGATCCTCGACGCGGTGGACACCCTGGGCCACGCGACGCCCGATGAGGTGCTCGCCGAGGTCCGCAAGAGCTCCTCGGCGCTCAACGTCTCCACCGTCTACCGCACCCTCGAGGTGCTCGAGGAGCTCGGTCTGGTGCGGCACGCCCACCTCAGCGACCGTGCGCCGACCTACCACTCGGTCCGCGACCACGAGCACTTCCACCTGGTCTGCCGGAATTGTCAGAAGGTGATCTCGGTTGGACCAGATGTGCTCGACCCGTTGTTGGCGCGCTTGCGCGAGGAGTTCGACTTCGAGGCCGACATCGGGCACCTGACGGTCTTCGGAAGGTGCCTCGACTGTCCACCCGAGCAAGGAGACTCATGACCAGCCCGTTGCTGGACCTACCAGGGGCGGTGGCCGGCAACGGCGTCGACGCCCCGGTGGCGGCGCACTACGGCTCCTTCAACCTCGAGCAGCGGGCCCTCGAGAACGGCGACGGCTTCGTGGACCTCTCGCACCGCGACGTGGTCCGCATCGAGGGTGCGGACCGGCTGACGTGGCTGCACTCGCTCACGACCCAGCACCTCGAGGCGCTGGCGCCCGGCATGACGCTGCCCGGACTGGTGCTCGACCCGCAGGGCCACGTCGAGCACGCGTTCGTCGGCACCGACGACGGCACCGCCTTCACGCTGCACACCGAGCCGGGTCGGGCCGCCGCGCTCGTGGAGTTCCTTGAGCGGATGAAGTTCATGATGCGGGCGGAGCTCACCGACGTGACCTCGTCGTACGCCGTGACCTGGCGGCCGGCCCGGGGTGAGGCCTACGAGCGCTACGAGCTGGTGCCGCGCGACCAGCTCGCGTCCTACGCCGAGGCCGCCGGCCCCGCGGCCGGCCTGTGGGCGTTCGAGGCGCTGCGGATCGCCCGCGGCGAGCCGCGGTTCGGCGTCGACACCGACGCACGCACGATCCCCAACGAGGTCGGCTGGATCGGCTCGGCGGTGCACATGGACAAGGGCTGCTACCGCGGCCAGGAGACCGTCGCGCGCGTGCACACCCTGGGCCGGCCGCCGCGGCGGCTGACGCTGCTGCACCTCGACGGGAGCGAGAACCGGCTGCCCCCGGTCGGCGCGGACCTGCTGCTCGGAGAGAAGTCGGTCGGGTTCGTCGGCTCCTCGGCCCGGCACCACGAGCTCGGCCCGATCGCGCTCGCGCTGGTGAAGCGCAACGTCGACCTCGCCACAGAGCTCCTGGTGGACGGGATGCCTGCCGCACAGGAGGTCGTCGTCGACCCGGAGGTCGGGCTGCACGTGCGGCCGCTGCGCTAGCCGCCGAGCTTGGGCCGCCAGGGTCGCAGCGCCTCGACGAACGCCGTCGGCTCGACCATCCGCGCGGTGACTTCGTAGGGCGCCATGCCCTTGCGGAGGAACAGCACCTTCCAGCGCCGGTCGCCGGGCTGCCCGATCATCTCGACCATGGTGCTCGGCGTGGTGAGGTCGAAGCGGCGGTGGCCGTTGCCCTCGTCGACGTGCAGGACGCCCTGCTCGAGCCAGACCTGGCCGGCCGAGCCCTTGGCCCGTCCGACCACGATCACCAGCAGCAGGGTGACCGCGCTGGCGACGATGCCGGGCGTGGACGTGAGCTGGTCGAGGTAGGCCTCGTAGACCGCGACGCCGGCCGCCACGAGGGCGCCGATGCCGAGCAGCACGGTGCCGACGGCCGAGCTGCTGGGGGATCGGAACCTCACGAGCTCGGGGACGCCCTCGGGCTTGATCCTCGACTCCGGCTGCCGGTGCGGGGGCGTCGCTCGCGGAGCGGCCTGCTGCGTGGGAGCCTCGACGGGAGCCGGAGCCGGAGCCGCGACGGGCGGCGGAGCGGCGGCGCGGGCCTGCTCGGCGGCGAGCGTGGCCTTGGTCTGCTCGAGCAGGGCGGCCCGGGCCTCCTCGAGCGATGCGGCGAGCAGCTGGGCCCGCGCCTCGGCGGCCTCCCGCTCGAGGCTGGCGCGAAGCGCGGCCTCCTCGGCCTTGGCGCGGGCACGCTGGGCGGCCTCGGCGGCGGCGGCGTGCCCGCGAGCATCCTCCTCGACGCGGAGCCGGTCGGCGTTCGCGGCGGCCATCTGCTCGGCGGTCTCGGAGGCGAGCTGTTCGGCGACGCTTCGACGGTGCGCCTCGGTGCGCGCCTGTACGGCGTGCTCATGGGCGGCGTGCTCGGCGGCCTCGCGGCCCTTCACGGCCTGGGTGGCGGCGGCCTCGGCCTGCGCAGCCTGCGCCGCGTGCGCCGCGGCGGCCTGCTCCGCGGCGTGGCGAGCGGCATCCGCGGCCTTCGCTGCGTCGGTCATCTGCCTGGTCGCCCGCTCGAGCTCGCGGCGTACCTTGCGCGGCAGCTTCAGCTCCCGCGCCCGCTCGGCGGCGGCGGCAGCCGTCGCCGGGTCGACGGCCCGGGCCGCCGCCGGCGAGTAGTAGCCGGTCTTGCGGCGCAGGAACCCGCGCCGCACGTCGGGCGGCTCGTCGGGGTCGGTCAGCCCGGTCGCGATCGCCTGGGCGATCACCCGCTCGGTGGCCGCGGCCGCCGCTGCCTCGGCGGCCTGGCGCCGCGCCTCGAGTGCGGCAAGCTCCTCGGCGGTGGGGGCCGGCTCGCTCCAGCGCCCGACCTCGATGACGACATGGTCGTCCTCGGGTGCTTCCTCGATCCCGGCGGTATCGCCGCCGACCGGCTCGTGGCCCCGCGTCTGGGCCGAACGGCGGACCAGCTCGGTGGCCTGCCCCTCGTCCAGGTCGCCGGAGGCGTCGGCGCCCTGCCGCCAGCGGCGCACCCGCGTCGCAGCGGCGGACGACTCCTCCGGTGTCCGCTCCGCGTCGGGGGTCGCCGAGCTCATCACATCGAGGCTAACGAGCGTGCGGCGCAGGAGTGACGAGATCCCGCGAAGGTGGTCTTGCTCACGGCCGCCGGTATTGAGCGTGGGTGTCCGCGTCGGCATGGGTGAAGCCCAGGCCCTCGTAGACGTGCACCGGCGGGGCGTTGTCGGACTCGACGTAGAGCAGCACCTCGCCCACTCCGAGGCCGTGCAGGTGTCGCAGCCCCGCCAGGGTCAGCACCCGGCCCAGCCCCTGCCCCTGCGCGGCCGGGTCGACCGCGACGACGTAGACCTCGCCGAGCTCGGCGCTGTGCTGCTTGGTCCAGTGGAAGCCCCGCAGCCCCGCCCCGGTGTCGGCGACCAGCAACCCGGCCGGGTCGAACCACGACTCGGCCATCCGCGCCGCCAGTCCCTCCGCGTCCAGAGAGCCCTGCTCGGGGTGGTGAGCGAACGCCGCCGCGTTGACGCGCAGCACCTCGTCGCGGTCCTCGTCGCGGTAGCCGCGCACCGTGACGCCGTCGGGTACGACGAGCTCCGGCAGCGGGTCGGTGTCCTGCCGCCGCATCACCCACAGCTCACGAGCCCGGCGCAGCCCGTGCCGCGCAGCCAGGACCGCGGCCGCGGGGTGGTCGTTGTGCGACCACGCGGTCACCGCGTCGTCGCCGGCCAGCGCGGCGGCGGCCAGCTCCCGGCCCAGCCCTCGGCCGCGGGCCGCGGGAGCGACCGCGAGGTCGACCGCCCCGTCGTGGGCGAGCGCGAACCCGTCCCCGCCGGCCAGCCAGAGCGTGCCGCCGGCCAGCCCCTGGAGCTTCACCCGCAGCTGGGCGGCCTCGTCGAGGGGGTCCTGCTCGCCGGCGGCCCGGCCGGCCGCGCGCACCGCCTCGAGGACGCCGCGCCAGGAGTCGTCAGCAGCGCCGTCGACCCGGTTGACCACCCTCCGACACTAGGCCGTGGTCTGCTCCGACGGCTCGGTGGCGTCGGCCGACTCGCGGGCTGCGGATTCCTTGGGCTCCTTGGGCTCCTTGGGCTCCTTGGCCGGGATGACGAACCGGTAGCCCACGTTGCGGACCGTGCCGATGAGCGTCTCGTTGTCGGGGCCGAGCTTGGCGCGCAGCCGCCGCACGTGCACGTCGACCGTGCGGGTGCCCCCGAAGTAGTCGTAGCCCCACACTTCCTGGAGCAGCTGCTGGCGGCTGAACACCCGGCCCGGGTGCTGGGCGAGGAACTTCAGCAGCTCGAACTCCTTGAACGTGAGGTCGAGGTGGCGGCTGCCGATCTTGGCGGTGTAGGTCGCGTCGTCGACGATCACCTCGCCGGACCGGATCACGTGCGCCTCCGGGTCCGCGGCCTCGCGCTGGGCCACCAGCCGGCCGATGGCGAGCTTGACCCGGGCCTCGAGCTCGGCCGGGCCGCAGGTGTGGAGCAGCACGTCGTCCATGCCCCAGTCGTGGTTGACGACGGACAGGCCGCCCTCGGTGACGACGAGCAGGACGGGCACGTCGGTCCCGGTCGTCCGGATCAGCCGGCACAGGTCGCGGGCGTGCGCTAGGTCCTGGCGCCCGTCGACGAGAACGAGGTCGGAGTCGGGGGCCTCGAGCAGCGCGCTTCCCTCGGCGGGGAGGATCTTCACCTGGTGGGAGAGCAGGGCGAGCCCGGGCAGCACCTCGGCGGAGGGCTGGAGCGCGTTGGTCAGCAGCAGCAGGGTGCTCATCAGGGTCGCCTCCCAGGAGTGGGGGTCGGACCGAGGCACAGCACTGGGCTCCGGTTGTCAGGGAAGTTTAGGTAATCCGACGGTCACATTGGAAGGATCCAACCCGTGGCTGAGACGAACGTCATCAGGGTCCGTTACTGGGCCGCCGCAAAAGCGGTCGCCGGGACCGACGCCGATGACGTGTCGGTGAACGGCTCGATGACGCTCGCCGAGCTGCGCGCCGCGGCCGCCGCGCTGCACCCCGGGACCCGCCTGGCCGAGGTGCTCGCCGCCTGCTCGACGCTGGTCGGCGACCGGCCGGTGGGCACCGCCGACCCGGCGTCGTACGTCGTCGAGGCAGGCGCGTCGGTCGAGTTCCTGCCACCGTTCGCTGGCGGCTGATCGGCACTTTCGGCCCCGCGTCCGATCAGGGTCTGCGACCGTAGTAGCCCTGACGGTGCGGTCGCAGCGGCGACGGAGGTGGACGACGTGACGGTGCAGGTGGCCGGTGGCGAGCAGCTCTGGGAGCTGACTGTCGAGCACTCCCCGGTGGGCACCACTCTGGTCGCTCCTGACGGAAGGCTGCTGAGCGCCAACCAGGCGCTGTGCGACATGCTCGGCTACACCGAGCGGGAGATCGTGACGCTGACCTTCCAGCAGATCACCCACCCCGACGACCTGGCCGAGGACCTGGCCCTGCTGGAGGAGACCCTCGCAGGCTTGCGCTCGTCGTACCGGCTGCGCAAGCGGTACCTCCATGCCGACGGGCACGTGGTGCACGGTGACCTGTCGGTGGCCCTGCTTCGCGCGCCGGACGGAACCCCTATCCACTTCATCTCGCAGATCCTGGACGTCACCGAGGCGCACGAGTACGCCGAGCGGCTGGCCGAGACCTCACGGGCTCTCGACCGGCAACGGCGCCACCTCGAAGCGATCCTCGACTCCGTCGACGTCGGTGTCGCGGTCCTGGACCCCGACAGCGGCTATCTCGTGGTGAACCGCCGCCACCAGCAGTACGTCGAGCTGGCTCACCCCAACGGAACCGACGAGATGGCCGGCGACATCTTCACCGAGGACGGGCGGCGGCTCGAGGCGCACGAGCTGCCGTCGAGCCGCGCGGCGGCCGGCGAGGAGTTCGACGACCTGATCATCCGGGTCGGTACCGACCCGGTCACCCAGCGTGCGCTCTCCGTGTCGGCCCGGTCGGTCCGCGGGGACGGTGGGGAGTTCTCCGGCGCGGTGCTGGCCTACGCCGACGTCACCGAGCTGGTGCGCGCGTTGACCGCGAAGGACCACTTCGTGGCGTCGGCGTCCCACGAGCTCCGGACGCCGCTCACGTCAGTGCTCGGCCACCTCGAGCTGCTGGCGGACTCGCCGCTCCTGCCCGACGAGCTGTCCGACCGGGTCCAAGTCGTCCAGCGCAATGCGGTTCGGCTGCGCGAACTGGTCGCCGACCTCCTGCTCGTCGCACAGATGAAGGACGGCCACCTGGCGCTCACCCGCCTGCCGGTCAGCCTCACGGACCTGGTGGTCGAAGCGGCGGACGCGCTCCAGCCGGCCGCGCAGGGCGCCGAGGTCGCGCTGGACGTCGATGTGCCCGACGACCCCGTGGTCGCCAAGGTCGACGGGCCCCGGCTGCGGCAGGTGATCGACAACCTGCTGAGCAACGCAGTGAAGTACACCGAACCGGGAGGGTCGATCTCGGTGCGGCTGCGGCAGAGCGGCGACGTCGTCGAGCTGGCGGTGTCGGACACGGGGATCGGCGTCGCCCCTGAAGAGGTCGGGAGGCTTTTTGGCCGGTTCTTCCGAGGCACGAACGCCACGCAGCGACACATCCCGGGTGCGGGTCTCGGCCTGAGCATCGTCCGCGCCATCGTCGAGGCGCACGGCGGGCTGGTCACCGTCGACAGCACTCCTGGGGAGGGCAGCACCTTCCGCATCGAGCTGCCGGTAGCACCCTGATTCCTGGGTCGTCCAGGGTCCGCCCACGATGAGCGATCCACAGGACCCTTTCGTCGAGGCAGGCGCGTCGGTCGAGTCCTGCCACCGTTCGCGGGCGGCTGAGGAACATCTGGCCTGCCGTGGCGTTGAGAAGGACATGACCACGGGGCTCGTCGTGCTGGCCGTCGCGGTCGTGGCCGCTCTCGGCTTCGGGCTGTGGCGCGCCGCGTCCGACGGTCGGTTCCGCGGCACCCACCGGGTCAAGGGTGTGGACGAGCCCACGGTCGAGGCCGGCCCGGAGTCGGTGCTCACGGGCACGTCGTACGACGGACGGCTCGGGGAACGAGCCACGCTGCTGCAGTTCTCGAGCGCCTTCTGCGCCCCGTGCCGGGCCACCCGCCGGGTGCTCGAGGACGTCGCCAGGATCGTGCCGGGCGTCGCCCACGTCGAGGTGGACGCCGAGCACCATCTCGATCTGGTCCGCCGGCTCGGGATCCTGCGCACGCCGACAACGCTGGTGCTCGAC
>JAWWPK010000051.1:0-3789 GCA_033854925.1 Nocardioidaceae bacterium
CGGAACGGCGCGCCGTACGTCGCGGCGCGGCCGAAGACCACCGACGTGCCGACCTGGCCGGGCAGCACCGTCTTGCGCAGGTGCCCCGGACCGGCCAGCGTGTCACCGGACGCCGTCCCCTCGACGACGACCTGGGAGACGCCGATCCGCGGGATCGTGAGCAGTGCGACCGGGTCGCCGACCGGGGTGGTCGGACCGATGGGCGCGGTGGCGCTCGCGACGTTCACCCGGAACTCGCGGTAGAGCAGCTCCTGCGAGCGGTTCTCGGCGAAGCTGCTGAGGAACAGCAGCTGCCCGACCACCCAGAGGCAGACGATCGCGACCATCGTCCCCGCGGTGGAGACCACGGTCCACAGGTCGTCGCCGGGCCGCGGGAGTCGCGGCTCCGGCGCCTTGGCCGGACGGGCCGGCTTCGGGGCTGGGACCTCCGCGGGAGGGCTCACGAGACGGGCCTCCCGGTCGGGCAGGGTCGCCGTCATGGGAGCGGCCCCCGGGGAGGTCGGACGAAGAACCGCACCGCACTGGTCAGCGCGACTCCGATCAGGCCGAGGATCAGCAGCACCGGCACCGCCCGGTCGCCGAGGTCGGAGCTGACCGCCTCGGTCTGCGGCATGGCCAGTGGCTCCGGCGGGGCCGTCGCGGAGGCGCTCGGCCCAGGGGCGGGTACGTCGGTCGGCACGTCCCCGCCCGGTACGTCGCCGACATTGCCGGAGTCGCCGGTGTTCGCCGGCAGGGTGGGCGCGTCGGTGTTCGAGGTGGGCGACGGCTCCTCCGTCGGCTCCGGGACCTGTGCCGCGACGGCCATCGCGACCTCCTGGGCCAGGTCGAACAGCTTCCGGGTGGAGCCCTTCTTCTCGATCGGCAGGAAGCCGCCCGGCAGCTCGCCGTTTCCGGGGCCCGCCTGCTGCCCCTCGGTGGTCGCGGTCCGGATGAACTGCGCCACCTTGTCCGCGTCGTCCTGGATCAGGTTCTGCAGCCTCGCCGCGGTGTAGACGACCATGGTGCCGGGATAGGCCTCGCCGGACTTGCGGATGTCGGCCTGGTCGAGCACGAACGGCCGGCCGAGCTCGCTGACGTCGACCTCGCCGCCGGCCCGGCGAGCCTGGGTGTCCTGGTGGCCCTTGCCACCCTTGTCCGGCTGCTGCGGCTGCTGCGGCTGCATGAGGTCGACGGCGGCCGCCAGCGAGTCGTCGTCGGGGGCCACGTAGGTGCCCTTCTTGGTCTGCAGCGCCGCGGCGTGCAGCCCGTAGCGGGCGGCGTCCCCGAGGCTGACCACGCCGAGCATGAACCTGGCGCCGTACGACTGCCGGTCGATCCTGCCGAGCTTGTAGGTGTTGGACACCTGGTCGAACTCGCAGCGGGTCTGCACGTTGGGCCAGCCGTCGAGCAGCGCGTCGGAGACCTTGCGCAGCGTGGTCACCGGGGCGGCCAGCTGGCTGAAGTAGACGTCCGGGTTGTTCTGGCGGCAGGTGTTGTTGGTCGTCGGGATGTAGGTGTCCAGCAGCGGCCACTCCGAGCGGGGGAGCTTGATCTTCTTGTAGCTCGGGTTGACCTTCATCCCCCACGGGTCGGCCTTGCCGTTGATGAAGTCCATCGCGGCGTCGTCATGGGCGATCCAGTCAGTGAGCTGCTGGATGATGTCGGAGTCGTTCGCCAGGGAGAGGAGCGAGGCGCCGGCCTCCTGCGAGATCTGGCTCAGCCCGGGGTTCAGGGCGATGAACTCCGGGTCGTTCATGATCGCGATCGGGTTGTTGCCGATGCCCGGGTGGCCACGCCCGAGCTCGGAGCCGAGGTAGGACTGGGTGAGCAGCTTGGCGACCAGCCGTGGGTTCAGCCTGAGGTCGGTGTACTCGCCGCCGTTGTCCGGCCGGTCGACGTTGTAGCCGATCGCGAAGCCGGTCACCGCGGTCGGCGCGAAGCCGACCGGGTCAGCACTGGTCCGCCGGTGCGGCGAGGAGACGAACGCTGCGGGGCCCGCACCGCTCTCCATCAGGTTCCAGCCGGCGGCGTCGGACATCTGGTTGAGCTGGAACTTGAACCGCTTCTTGCTCAGGCAGTACGCCGGCGCCCACTGCAGGGACGCCTGGGCCATCAGCTCCGAACCGTAGAAGCCGGTGGGCGCCCGAGGGTCGAGCACGTCGCACGCGTCAGGCGGCAGACCGAAGGTGATCGGGATGGTGAACCGGTTCGCCCAGTTGGAGGCCGACCACCACAGCACCGGCGCCACCGCCTGGTCGACGCCCTGGTTGGCGAAGTTGCTCGAGCCGGGCGGGAACTGGCCGCCCTTGCGGCAGGCGGAGTCGGAGATCGACTGTCCCGTGGGGGGGTCGCTCGTCGGCGAGGCGGTTGGCGAGGCGGTCGGGTCGCTCGACCCCGAGGGTGTCGGGGGATCGCTCGACTGCAGAGCGGTGGGCTGGTCGCACGAGATCCCGTTGATCGGGATCACCTCGATCGTGCAGGCCACCTTGTGGTTGCAGCCGAGGGACTCGTTCTCGACGTCGCTGCGCACCTCGAACTGCACGCTGCCGGCGCCGTCCTCGTCGCTGTACGCCGCGATCTCGGCGGGCGGGAAGGCGGCGCCGACGGCCGCCTCGGGTGGCATGTTCGCCCCGTCGCAGGCCGCGTAGACCTTGCCGGCAGCGGAGACGAACGGCGTCAGGTGGGTGTAGAGCCCCTCCGCATCGGCGTTCGGGCAGACGTCCTTGCCGGGGAACGGCGTCATGCCCGACAGCCGGTCCTTGTCGCCGGGCGCGGCCGCGGCGTCGTGGATCCACGCCGCCTCGCCGTCGGACCGGGTGATCTGCGAACGCTCCGCCACCGAGCCGGTCCAGCAGGTCTCCGGCCGGACCTGCTTCTCGATCGGCAGGCTCGGGTCGTCGGCGCCCCGGCACTGCATGATCACGACGGGGTACTCCTGCTGAAGCCCGTTCTCGCCGTACGGGTTCGCGGCCCGGCCACCGCTGGGCTGCGCCCCGGTCCAGCTGACCAGCAGCCGCTGCCGGCCGCGAAGGTCCCTGGTCTGCGAGGCGTTGACCGTGACCGTGTTGGCCGGGAACTCGTACGTCGACCCGTCGTCGTTGACGAACGTCCGCGCGAGCGTCTTGGTCAGGGAGAAGGCCGAGCCACCACTGCGCTGGACGTTGTCCGCGGGCACCGAGCCGGGCGTCGCACTCGCCGGCATCAGCGCCAGGGTCATCCCGGCGATGAGCGAAGCGCCCGAGACCGCGAACGGGATGCGCAGCGAGCGACGGCTGATCACGGCGCACCTCGGCGGCGCGGACGGCGCCGCAGGCTCGAGACCAGCAGCCCGGGCATCAGCACGAGAGCGAGCAGCAGGGCCGCGGCGACCCAGCCGAACGTCGAGGTGTCCGCGGGACGCGCCGCCGCGAGCTCGGTCGGCGCGGGGAAGTCGGCCGGCTGCTGGCCGGTGGCGGCGCCACCCGCGGCTGGGTCGACGGGCGCGGGCGTGCTGACCTCACCGGTGTCCGGGTCGACGACCGGCCCGGTGTCCGTCGGTGCGGTGCCGGGTGGGGCGCCGCCGCCACCCGGATCACTCGCGGGCGCGCCCGAGCCGGTGTCGGTCGGCACGCTCGGGTCATCGGTCGACGGCTCGTTTGTGCCGGTGTCGGTCCCGCACGGGCCTTCGCCGTCCTTGTCGCACGCGGCGGGCTGTGGCGCGATCTGCGCGAGCTTGTTCTTGTTGAGGTCGTGGCCGTCGAAGGTCGGGTTGTTGCACGAGCGCACGTCGCGGTCGGTCAGGTCGACCAGCGGGTCGGCCGCCTTGAGCTT
>JAWWPK010000052.1:0-13578 GCA_033854925.1 Nocardioidaceae bacterium
CCAGAGGCCTGAGCTCGTCGGCGTACGAGAGCGACTGGCGCCGCAGGACGCCGGCGTCGTTGACGGCGTACTGGCCCATCCGCCACAGCGGCGGCGAGTAGGCGTGCACCGAGACCGACCCGTGAACGGCGCCGTTGAGCCGGTGGATGTGGTCGGGGCCGAAGGAGAACGACGTGCCGGCGGGGACGCGGCGCTCGCGGGCGCCGTCGGCGAGGGTGAGGTTGTTCTCGACCAGCTCGCCCGAGACGACCGAGACCGCGCCGGAGGAGACGTCGTGGTCGTGCCAGCCGGTGTCGTTCTCGGGGGTCCAGCAGAGCAGCCAGACGTCGACGTGGTGGTCGCGGTGCAGCGAGACGTAGACCCGCTCCTCGGAGTCGAAGGCGATCTGGTCCGCCCACTCCTCGGGGTGCGCGGCGACGTGGTTCGCCAGCGCCTCCAGCTCGGCGGGAGCGAGGTCTCGGTCGGTCGGTACGCCGGCCCGGTCGGTCCAGGTCAGCTCGCGGATGGCCATGCATGTTCTCCTGCTCGTGATGCGCCGCCCAGCAACCGGACGGGATTGGTGACGCGGACTGCGTGGGTGGCGGCCTCGCCGAACAGCTCGGTCAGCGGCTCGGCGTAGGGCCGGTCCGAGCCGAGCACCAGGGCGTCGATGCCCAGCACCCGGACCACCGCGTCGAGGGCGCGCGGGCCGTAGCCGGACGAGTCGACGTAGACCTCGGGGTCGACGGGCTGCTCCGTGCCGCCGCGCAGCGCGTGCCGTTCGTGGTGCACCGGCCCCAGCCCGGCCGCCGCCGCGAACACCAGCCGCAGTCGCGGGAACAGCGTGCGGCCCGACACGGCGTGCCAGGCCCACCAGGCCGCCGTGAGCTGGGCGGTGTAGCCGACCACCGCCGGCCACCAGCCGGGTACGTCGCGGTCGACCGGCGAGCGCGGGACCGGCCCGGGGTGGACGAGCACGGGCACGTCGGCGGCCTCGGCCACGGCGAGCACCGGGGTGAGCCGCTCCCAGGCGGCAGGCGTGAGCAGCTGGGTCGCCGGCAGCTGCAGGCCGATGAAGCGCGGGTCACCGAGGAGGCCGCGCAGCCCCTCGAGGTCGGGATCGGTGGCGGGCACCGAGGCCCAGGCTCGGAAGTGGTCAGGGAGGGCGGCCGCGCCACGGTGCCAGGCCTTGACCAGCGGTGCGGCGTCACGGCGCGGCAGGGACTCGATGCCCAGCGGCGCGGAGAGGCTCACGCAGGCGACACCGACCCCGGCGTCCCGGTCCGCCGCGACCCGAGGCTCCGGGTCGTGCGCGCTGGGGTCCACGACGTACGGCGGCTCACCGTCGGTGTGCAGGGTCCAGCCGCGGAGGAACGGCGGCCGGGTCCGGGCCCGGAGCCGGTCCACCAGCTCGTCGGGCCACAGGTGCTGGTGCACGTCGATCGCGCTGTCGTGCATCGGCCCCTCCTTCTCATGTCATGTTTGTCTAGTGAGTTGCTGCACTATTAGAGCACAGCACGCAAGCCGTCGTGGACGGACGCGCCGAAATGGACGCTCAGCCGTCGCTGAACCGCAGCGCGGCGGCGTAGACGGCCGCGACGTACGTCGCCGCGTGGTTGTAGGAGAACACCGCCTGCTGCCAGGCCGGCCCCTGCGCAAGGTCTCCCCCGCTGGCGCACAGGTAGCGGCCGGCGGCGTACGCCGCGTCGTCGAGGTCCTGGGGGTCGGTCACGCCGTCGCCGTCGCCGTCCCCGCCCCACTGCGCCCACGTCGAGGGCAGGAACTGGAGCGGGCCGACGGCGTGGTCCCACGTCGGGTCGCCGTGGAGCGCTGTGGCGGAGCCGCTGGCCCGAATGGCCGCCACGGCTCCCCGGCCGTCCAGCGTCGGCCCGATGATCGGCTGCGACGGCCGGCCGTCCGCCAGGAGGGTCCGGCCACCGAGGGTGCCGTGCACCGACTCGACCTCGCCGATCCCGGCGAGCGTGGACCAGCCGAGGTTGCAGCCGGGCTGCTCGTCGCCGAGCCGGACCGAGGCGGTCGCGTAGGCGCGGACTGCCGCGGCCGGGAGGCCGGTGCCGGCGGCGGTGCGCTGGACCCACGCCGGGTCGACGACCGGCGTCGTCCCGGCCGGCCCGGGCGCAACACTGGTGACCGCAGCGGTCGGGACGCTCGACGCCAGCTGCGCGGCGTCGTACTCCAGGATCGGGGCGGGGTCGCGCAGCACGGACAGCAGCGCGACCGTGAGCCCGACGGTGGTGCCGAGCACCGCCAGCCAGGCCGCCACGACCACGGCCGCCCGCGAGCCGGTCATCTTCGGCGGCGGTGCCGTTGCAGCAGGAACGGCGGCGTCAGCACGGTCAGCGCCAGCACCATGACGCCGATCCAGGCCGCGGCCGTGCCCTGGCCGTCCCGGCCGCCGGTCAGCTGGACCACGGCGCCCGGCGCGGCCGCCCCCTGGGCGGCGCTCGTGTCCACGGCGGTGGGGTCAGAGACCGCGCCCCCGGCGAGCGGGTCTGCCGCCGCCGGAGCCGCGGCTCCGCCCAGCGGGTCCACGGAACCCCCCGAGCCCGCGGCCCCGCCGGTGTCCGTGGTGGCGCCGTCCGTAGCGCCCCCCGTCGCACCACCCGAGCCGTTGCCGCCGTTCCCGCCGTTGCCGTTGTTGGAAGCGCCGGCACCGTTGGTGGTCGCCCCCGTGCCGCACCCGGTCGCCCCCTGCTTGGTGCACGGGTCGGGCTGGGGTGCGGAGTTGAGGATGTCGAGGGCCGGGTTGTTGCAGCCCTCGATCGCCGGCGAGGCCACCGCGCCGGGGATCCGCTTGACCTGGTCGAAGCCGGCCAGCACCAGGTTCTTCGGCAGCGGCGAGTAGCCGAGGATGTCGGCCTTCTGCTGGCCCTGGCAGAGGAAGTAGTTGATGAACGTCGAGAGCGTCTTGCCCTTGTCGGTGTTGAACGGCGCGTCCGTCGTCGTCGGGATGACCATGTAGCTGTAGCTCGACATCGGGTAGGCCCGCGGGTCGGGGTTGGCGTACACCGACTCGAGGTTCTGGGTGAGGTCGGAGTTGATGGCGGCCTTGGTCAGCGCGACCGCGACGTTGCCCGCGGTGGGCTGCGCGTAGTAGCCGGCCTTGTTGAGAAGCCCGATGACCGGGAAGTTGATCCGCTTCGCGTAGGCGTACTCGACGTAGCCGATCGCGCCGGCGCCGTACGACGCGGACACGTAGTTGGCGACGCCGTTGGAGCCGACCTGCGCCTTGGAGCTGCCGAACGCCGGGTAGAAGGACACGCTCGGGCAGCCGCTGCTGAGATGCAGCTTGTCCTGGATGAACGGGCAGTAGATCGTCGGCGCCTGGCTGGCCATGTACTTGGTGAACTGGGCCGAGGCGCCGGCGCCGTCGGAGCGCACCACCGGGATGATCGGGATGTCCGGCAGCGCCTTGCCGTAGTCGGCGGCGATCGCCGGGTCGCTCCAGCGCGTGATGGCGCCGGTGAAGATCTTCGACAGCGTGGGGGCCGAGAGCCGCAGGTCTCGGACCCGCTGCCCGGCGACGGTCAGGTTGTACATGAAAGACGTGCCGCCGGCCACGATCGGCAGGTAGGCGTAGGGCCGCGAGGGGGTCTCGGCCTGCTGGCCGGGCTCGGGCGGGTTCTGGAACGGGATCTCGGTGTTCGCGAAGTCGACGGTCGCCTGGATGAACTGCGAGCGGCCGTCGGTCGAGCCGGTGCCGGCGAAGTTGACGACCACGCCGCTGGCGCGGATGTCGGCGCGCCAGGCGTCGACCGCGACCTGGCTCCACGTCGACCCGGCGCCGGAGATCGGCGCGTAGGTGTCGGCGCGGGCCTCCGGGGCAGGCACCAGGACCAGCCCCACGACCAGGGCGGCGAGCGGGGCGAGCAGGCCTCGGCGGATGGGGCTCATGAGTTCTCTCCGGGTGTAGAGGTCTGGAGGGCGGCCGAGGCCGCCATGCGGCGGCGCTGACGGCCGCTGAGGTGGCCGGGCTCCCGGCCGCCGATGATCCGGGCGAGGGCGAAGAACACGACGACCAGCACGAGCAGCACGACCGCGGCGCCGAAGGCACGGGCGATCGCGACGTCGATCGGCTGGCGCATGCCGGTGAACACGAACAGCGGCAGCGACAGCTGCGGACCGTGGGTCGGGTCGTAGTTGAGCTCGTTGGTCGAGCCCGCGACCAGCAGGACCGGCGAGGTCTCGCCGATCACCCGGGCCACGCCGAGCAGGACGGCGGTGACCAGGCCGGGGCGGGCGGTGGGCAGCACCACGCGGCGTACGGTCTGCCAGTGGGTGGTGCCCAGCGCCAGCGACGCCTCGCGCAGCCCGTTCGGCACCAGCCGCAGCACCACCTCGGCGGTCGTGGTGACGACCGGGATCATGCTCACGCTCAGGGCCAGCGAGGCCGCGAGACCGCTGCGGTCCCAGCCCAGCTGGATGATCGCGAGCGAGTAGATGAACAGGCCGGCCACGATGGTGGGCACGGCGGTCATCGCCTCGACCACGATCCGCACGACGCGCGCCAGCCGGCCGCGGACCTCGCTCAGGTAGACCGCCGTGGCGATGCCGAGGGGCACGCTGAACAGCAGCGAGAGCCCGACCTGCTCGAGGGTTCCGATGATCGCGGCGAAGATGCCGCCCTCGTCGAGCGGCGCGTCCGGACCGATGAAGGCCGTGGTGTCGGTGAAGAAGTTCAGATGGCCCAGCGCGCCCTTGCCGCGGATCACGGTGAAGACGACGATCCCGGCCAGCGCCGAGACCAGGATGAGTCCGGCGGTGGTCACCAGGACTCCGACGACGCGGTCGATCACGGCCATCCGGTCCAGCGTGGTGGCGCTGATCGCGGCCAGCATCACGAGGAACGTCGCGTACCACGCCAGCCAGAAGCCGATCGTGCCGGAGACGGGCAGCAGCCGGTCGTAGACCAGCCAGATCAGCGCGAAGGCGCCCAGGCCGGCGTACAGCACGTGGGTGAGGAGGTCATGGTCGACCCCGCCGATACGGACCCGCTCGGGCGCCGGCTTGGGCAGCGGCGGGGCGGCCGGAGCCGCGGGCGCGAGGACGCTCATCTCAGATCTCCGTCGACGCGCCGCTGCGCGACCGGCTCACGATGATTCCGGCGAGCGTGTTGATGACCAGGGTGAACGCGAAGAGGACCAGCCCGGCGCCGAGCAGCCCGGCCAGGGCCACGCCGCTGGACTCGGAGTAGCGCGACGCGATGTGCGCGGCGATCGAGTTGGTGCCGCTCTCGAAGGGGTGCGTCGTGAACTCGAACATCGGCGAGATCAGGGCGTAGACCACGATCGTCTCGCCGAGGGCCCGACCGAGGCCGAGCATGATGCCACCGACGATGCCGGCGCGGCCGAACGGCAGCACCACGGCCCGGATCATCCCCCAGCGGGTCGCGCCGAGGGCGATGGCGCCCTCGCGCTCGCCGATCGGCGCCTGCGAGAACACCTCGCGCATCACCGAGGTCATCGTGGGCAGCACGACGATGCCGACCGCGATCCCGGCGATGAACGCCGAGGAGGTGTACGACGAGGGCGAGTCCGGCACCTTGACGGTCATGAACGACAGCAGCCCGCCGAGGTGCACCGAAAGCCATTGGGCGACCGTCAGCAGCTGGGCCTGGAGGAAGAACAGGGCCCAGATCGCGTAGATGACCGCGGGCACCGCGGCCATCAGGTCGACCAGGGTGATCAGCGGCTTCTTGAGGGACCTCGGGGCGTACTCGCTGATGAAGAGCGCGGCGCCCAGCGCGATCGGGATCGCGACGACCAGGGCGATGACGCCGATCAGGATGGTGCCCCACAGCAGTGCGGCGATGCCGAACTGGTCGGCCTCCGGGAGCCACTCGTGCTCGGTGAGGAACCCCCAGCCCTGCGACCTGAGGGCGGGCAGCGCTCCGACCAGCAGGAAGGTGCCGATCAGCCCCATCACCACGAGGGTCCCGACCGCGGCGGCCCGCGCGCCGAGCACGAAGACCCGGTCCGAGCGGGTCGGCCGGACCTTGATCGTCCGGCGCTCCGGCACCGGCCGCGGAGCGGTGGGCAACGTGGTGGTGCTCATCCGAACCGTCCGTGCACGTAGTCGGCGGTGCGCTCGTCGCGCGGGCTCTCGAACACGTCGGTCGTGGTGCCCTGCTCGACGATGTGGCCGGGCGCTCCCTCGGCCGCGAGGAAGAACGCGCACCGGTCCGAGACGCGCTGGGCCTGCTGCATGTTGTGGGTGACGATCACGATCGTGACCTCGCCGGCGATGGACCGGATGGTCTCCTCGACCCTGCGGGTCGAGGTCGGGTCGAGAGCCGAGCAGGGCTCGTCCATGAGCAGCACGTCCGGGCGTACGGCGAGGGCGCGGGCGATGCACAGCCGCTGCTGCTGGCCACCGGAGAGCGAGGAGCCCGGCGTACCGAGACGCACCTTCACCTCCTCCCACAGGCCGGCGCTGCGCAGGCTCTGCTCGACGAGGTCGTCGGCGCCGCCCTTGCCGGGGGGCTTGCGGCCGGTGAGCTTCAGCCCGGCGAGCACGTTGTCGTAGACCGACATGGTCGGGAACGGGTTGGCCTTCTGGAAGACCATCCCGATCCGGCGGCGGCTCTCGATCGGCCGCCGCGCGGGGTCGTAGATGTCCTCGCCGTCGAGGAGCACCTGGCCCGCCAGGGCCGCGCCCGGCACCAGCTCGTGCATCCGGTTGAGGATGCGCAGAAACGTCGACTTGCCGCAGCCGGAGGGGCCGATGAGCGCGGTCACCTGGCCGGCCTCCATCCGCAGGTCCACGTCGCTGAGCACGTGGTGGTCGCCGAACCACGCACTGATCGCCTCGGCCACGAGGGCCGCGGGTCCGGGCTCGCTCGGCAGGTCGGCCGTGGCGTCGGCCGGCGAGAACGCGTCAAGGGTCATGGGTCTGTCTCCGTGGTCGTTCGTGGTCAGAGGGTGTTGGGCAGCAGGACGGCGAGGTTCTCGAAGACCTGCCAGAGCAGGGCGAGCAGCACGGGGACCGCGCCGATCCAGAGGCCACCGCGGCCGGGCTTGCTCAGCGCCGTCCAGGTGGTGAACCCGGTGACGATCAGCAGTGCCTGCGCCCACAGGAGCAGGGCGACCTCCCGGCCTGAGCTGCCCTCGCCGGGCAGGTCGTCGGCCAACGTCCCCTGCCGGGTGGTGGCCGGCAGCGGGTCACCGTCCAGCCGGGCGGAGACCTGGAGGCTCCGGGTCGGTGTGATCGCCGGGTCGGAGGTGACCAGCGTGAGCCGCGCCGGGACCTGCTCGATCTGGACGTCGGGCGAGTCGGTGGTGCGCACCAGGTCCACGACGTAGGTGAACTGGCCCTGGCCGGTGGTCACCTTGATCTGGTCGCCGAGCTTGAGCCGGTCGAGGTCGGCGAACGCCGCCCCGAAGGTGGCGCGACGCCCGACCAGCACCGAGGCGCCGGCCTGACCAGGGAGCACGGTGTCGTGGCGCAGCCCCGGGCCGTGGATGGTCTGCTCGGAGGCACTGCCCTCGACGAAGACCTGCTCCTGGCCGAGCTTCGGGATCTCGACGATGCCGATCGGCGTACCGGTCGGGATCGCGCCGTTGACCGGCACCGTCGCCAGTCCCAGCTGCTCCTTGAGCTCGGTGTACATCACGTCCTGGTCGCGGTTGGCCGCGAGCCCCGAGCCGACGAAGAGGAACAGCCCGAACAAGGCCACCAGCCCGGTCACCACCATGAGGCCCGACGCGATGACCACGCCCGTGTTCACCCGGAAGGGCTGCCGCTCGCGCGGCGGCCGGGCCTTCCGCTCCCGGCTCTTGCGCCTGGTCGGCGCCACGGACGGCGTCAGCCGGGCGACGCCCTCGGTGCGCGGCTCCGGCGGGGCCGTCACCGCCGTAGCCACTGCGGCCCCCGTCCGGTCTGGCTCAGCCACATCAGGACCGGCCCGCCGGCCAGCGAGACCACGGCCAGGATCGCCAGCAGCGGGAGGATGACCAGCTTGTGGCCCGCCAGCTGGGCGGCCACGGTCACCATGCTCGGCGCCGGGTTCGAGGGCTGCGGATCGTGGAGCAGCGGATCGGCCGAGGGGCCGGCGGCAACCGGGGCGGGCCCCACCACGTCTGGTGGGGCACCGCCGCCGCCGTCGGAGGGTGCGTCCGACGGGTCTGTGGGGTCGGCCGTGGGCGAGGCCGACTCGGTGGGGGTCGCGGTCGGCTCGACGTAGCCCTTGAGCACGGCCTTGCGGGCCGCGAGCACCTGGCCGCGGAGCGTCGCGTCGAGCGGTGCGTGGCCGGCGGGCAGCTGCCCGACGTCGTCACCGGACACCTGACCGGCATCCGCGACGTAGGACAGGAACCGCGCCATCTCGGCCCGCTCCGTCTCGGGCGCCTTGGTCGACAGCGCCGCCGAGACCTGCAGGGTCAGCGGGTAGCTGCCTGGGTTCTTGGCGGCCAGGTCGACCGAACGGGTGACGCCGTCCTTGTTGACCTTCGCGTGCGCGATCGCGTCGAGCATCGAGTCGGTGGTCGGCTTCACGAAGGCGCCCGCGGCGTTCTGCAGCGCGGCCGTCGAGAGCCGGAACCGGGCCGCCGAGGCGGCGTCGATGATGCCGATCACCTCACGCCGGCCGGGGTTCTGCCGCGGGTACTTCACGACGACGTTCTGGCCGTTCTCGACCACCGTCGAGCCGCCCGGGTGCTGGGCGATCGACAGCTGCCGAGCCACTGCGTCGAGCTCCTGGATGGGTGCGAAGGTGTCCGACATCAGCTGGTCGAGCAGCGGGAAGGTGTCGAACGGCAGCGGGAGGGCCGCGTAGTTGGAGTTCACCGTCATCCCCCACGGGTCGGGGGTGCCGTTGATGAACGCCACCGCGTCGGGGTCGGACGCGAGCCAGCGGGTCAGCGCGCGGGTGGTGTCCGAGGTGTCGCCGAGGATCAGCACGTGGTTGCCCGGCGAGCCACCCGGGAAGGTCACGGTGGGGTTGAGCGCCTTGAGCTCGGGGTCGCGGAAGATGTTGACCGGGTTGTTGATCACCGCCTGGTTGCCACCGGAGCGGTACGACGCGGTGACCAGCTTCGCCACCAGCCGGGCGTTGAGGTTGAGCTCGGTGACCGGCTTGCCGTCGGCGTCGTCGATCTGGAACGCGACGACCAGCCCGGTCACCGAGACCGGCGCGTAGACGACACCGGCCAGCTTGGCGTCGGCCTTGTCGAGCGGGTCGATGAGCAGGCCGACGTTCGTCGTACTGCTGGCGACGTCACCCCTGGTCTGCGGCTCACCGATGGCCGTGTAGTCGAGGGTCACGGCGTTGCTGCCGAGGGTGCAGGTGCGGGCGCGCCAGCTGGCCATCGTGGAACCGACCATCGGGCTGCCCTCGACGCGGAGCGCGCTGCCGCTGAGCGGGCAGGCGTCCTTCACCGGGAGGAACGTCAGCGGGACCACAGTGCGTCGGGCCCAGGCCCACGGCGCGTCCATCTGGTCCTCGGTCGCGCCGTTGGGGCGACCGTAGTTGGGCACGACGACCAGCGAGCACGGGACGTCCGCATCACAGCCGAGCGCCGCCGACTCACGCTTGGTGAAGACCTGAACGGACACCTCACCGGTGCCGTCGGCCCTCGTGACGTTGTCCTGCCAGTTGGACGGGCCGTCCGGCGTCGCGTCGAACTCGTTCTGCTGGCCGGGGTAGGTGAACGGCGGGATCTCGGGCACCGCCGGGTTGTCCGCCGTCGCCTCGACCTCACGGAACCCGAGTGACCCGTAGCAGTCGCTCGAGCTCGCCGGGTCGGCGCCGCGGCACTGGTAGACGCGAACCGGACGCTCGGTGTTGCCGTCGAGCGAGTCACCCGCGTTGGCCAGCCGCGTGTCCGAGCTGGGCCGGAATCCATCCCACGAGACCGCCACGGTCTGGTTGACCAGGCCGGACACCTTGCTGACCGTGACCGACGCTCCGGGCCCGGCGCCGGGCGCCGGCACCGTGACCGACCCGGGGTCGGCGGCCGCGGAGACGGCGGCCGACGCCGGCGCGGAGACCGGCGCGGCGGCCAGCACCATCAACGCTCCGAGCAGGGTGGCGCTGGAGAGCGCCCAGGCGGCGCGCGCACGCGAGCCTCGTCGTGGAGTGCACCCGTTCCACATGGTTCCTTTTGTCCTTCCCTGGCGGCGGTGGCGGACCCGTCGGCCCGCCACCGCGGTGGTCAAAGCCCGATTAGTTGGGCTTGCCGCAGTACTGCGTGTCGCTGGTGTTGTCCCCGAGGGGCGTGTTGCCGAACGGGATGAGGAAGTCATCCGCGTGTGTGCACAGGTAGCCGCCGGCCTTGAAGATGTCCTTCAGCTCCTGGGGAGCGTCCGGACGCACCGTGTTGAAGAAGTAGCGACCGAACGACGCGCTGGCACCGGTCACGAAGTTCGGGTCCAGGACCCGGTACGTGATGGTGTTCAGGGTCACGTTCTTGAACGGGGACTGCGTGGTGTTCACGAGCCCGATCTGTGCCCCACCTCGGAGGTCCAGGATCCCGGGAGCCTTGTTGTACTGAGCCGCCCACTTCGTCACCGCGTAGGGGAGGATGCCCTGCGGGTCACCATTCATCGACGTGCCGTCGTTCTGCTGACCCGTGAACACGGTCGGGAGGCCGGTGCAGCCGGTGCTCACAGCCGCCGTGCTGGAACCGATGGCCTGCAGGAAGAACGTGTACGTCGCCGCGGTGGCCGGCGGCAGGTACAGGTGGATCGCACCGGCCTGTCCGCCGACCTGGCTCCAGTCGGTCGTCGTGCACTCGAAGATGTCCTTCAGCTGCGCGGTGGTCAGCGGCGCGACCGGAGCGTAGGCGTTGCCGATGACCGCGTAGCTCACCGCGTCCCGGCTCTGCGCGTAGAAGGTCAGCGGCTGCTCGGCGGCCGCAGAGCCCTTCGCGCGGCTGGAGCGCACGAAGTCGATGCAGTACTCGTTGGTGAACCCTGGCGCCGTGCTCTTCTGGTTGGCAAGCAGCGCCGTGATGCCGCCGTTCGCGCCGTTCGGGCGCACGATCCCGGAACAGCCTGCCTTGGGGGTGATGGTCTCCGTCGGGCCAGTGGCGCCGGTGACCGGGTTGACCGCGTCGTACGACGCCAGGACTCGGGTGGTCCCCACAGGCGGGGCCGCGTTGTAGACCGTCGCGATGTTGTTGGTCAGCTCGGCGAAGGCGTCCGCGCCGACCCCCGAGAGGATCTGGCTGGGGTCCTTGCCCGCCGGCGGCTGGCCGGGCGTGCCCGGCGGGTCCGCGGACGCGGGCTGGAGCCCGACGGCCGCGAGGGCCAGGACAGCGCCAGCGGCCGCCAGGAGGGTGAGCAGGCGTCGGTTGTTGCCCATCGAGGAGCGTCCTTCGTGGTGGTCGGGTCGGGTGGTGGAGTCGGTCCGGGTCATCACTTGACCTCCAGCGACGCGAGGCTGACCACGACGCCGGTGCTCTTGGTGTTCCTGGTCCCGAGCACGGCGATGACCACCGTGTGCGAGGCCAGGGCGCCGGCGAGCTTGAACTTCTTCGCGAAGGCCTTGGGCTTGGCGTTGTAGAGGTCGATGACCGTCTTCTTGCCGTCGATGGTCACGCTGACCTGGCCCGACTTGCTGCTCTTGTCGAAGGTGAGGACGAGCTGTGAGCCGTAGACCTTCGCGGTGAGCGTCGAGCCCTTCTTGGCGCTGGTGAGCCCCTTCTTGGTGGGGGAGGACGTCGACTTGTAGGCCTTCCACTTGCCCTTCTTGGTCACCTTGGCGTCGCTCGGCGCGTACTTGCCTGCGGCCAGCGCGTCGGCCGGCACCGTGGTCGGCGGCGGGTTGGTGCTGGGCGGGGTCCCGTCGAGGGTGATCGATCGGGTCACGCTGGTCGTGCCGCCCGGACCGGTCGCGGCCACGGTCAGCGTGGCGGCGCCGGCGGTGAGGCCGGCGTTCGGGATGGTCCCGCTCCACACGTCACCGGAGCCCTTGGTCGCGTTGACCGTCGACGTGCCGATGGTGAGCGTGACGCCCGTGACCGCGCCGCTCGGCGACTTCGCGTAGACCGACACCGGGACGCCCGACGACGAGATGTTGACGGTCTTGCCGGTGGCCGGGCTGCGGACGTACGCCGACGGGCCGGGGGTGCCGGTCGGAGCCAGCGCGACGCCGCGGAACTCGGTGCCCGCGGGTGCCGAGGCCAGGGTGGCCGGGGTCCCCAGGGTCGCCGTGCCGGCCGCGCCGGTGTCGAGCACCTTCACGAGCTCAGTCGGCGTGGTCGCCGCGATGCTCACGTTGCCGGTGTTGAGGCTCGCCACCAGGCCGCTGATGCCCGCGACGTCCTTGGACTGGGCGAGCGTCCAGGTGCTGCCGTTGTAGCGGTACTTGTCGAGGGTGCCGCCCTTGTTGGAGGCGTTGGCGAGGTAGAGCGTGTCCAGGTTGGTGCCGGCCCAGCCGTCGGCGGTCAGGTCGAAGAACGCGTAGCCGTAGGCCAGCAGGGTGGTCGGCAGCCCGGGGGCATCGGTGAACGTGGTGCCCGCCGAGGTCGGGAAGCCGGAGCCGACCTTGGTGACCCGGTTGGCGAGGATGCCGCTGGCGAACAGCTGGCCGCTCTGGGCGGTGAGCGAGCTGAAGTTCGAGGCGGCGGTGCCGGCCACGGTGCTGCTCGAGCCCGAGCCGAGCGTGGTGGTGAGGATCCCGCCGTTGCCGCCGGTGGCCCAGATCCGGTCGCCGTCGGTCAGCGCGGACCGGATGATCTTCGGCGCGCCGGCCGCGGTCAGGGCCGTGCTGGTGTCGACGATCCCGTTGGCGTCGACCAGGCCGACGACGCGGGCGACGGTGCCCGGGGCCGACGCGGTGAGCGAGGCTCCAGCGGGCCCGGTCGCGCCGACGCCGGCGTCGTAGCCGGTGATGGCGAGGTACTTGCCGTCTGCGGAGCGGCTGATCAGCCCCTCCGACCGGGACAGCCCGGACGCGGTGAGCGCGGCGTTGCCGTCCGACGGCCCGGTGGGCAGCGCGATCGTCTGGACCGGGGCTCCTCCCGCCTGCGTGTACTCGTCGAGGAAGACCGGCGCGGCGGCGTTGGTGAGCGTTGCGCCCGAACCCACCCGGTAGACCACGAGGTTGTCGATGGTGAACCGGGCCGCGTCGGCGTGCGACGAGGTCAGGAGCGGAACGGCGGCAGCGGCGACGAGCGTCACCACGGCACCACCGAGGATGCGCAGGCGTGTGCGCATGGGGGCCTCACTAGGAAGGTCAGGCGGTCGAGACCGCAGAAACAGGGCACCCGAGAGAGTGATTCAGAGTAAGTCAACTGAATCAGGTGAAATAAGAGTCTAAATCCACAATGAGGTCAAGCGGGCGCGCTGTGATCTGGACAACCCGTGTGGGGCGACGCGGGAAACGACCCGGGTGGACTAGTCCGACATGGCCCTTCTGGGCCATGCCGATCTGTCACGATCGGCGGGTGCCGCACCCGTCCGCGTCGACCACGATCGAGGCGCCGCTCTCCACTGTCTGGGCGGTCATGCTCGACACCGGGTCGTACGCCGAGTGGAACCCGTTCCTGTATCGAGTGGAGTGCCCCAGCCCGCCGAGCGTCGGTGACCCGATCGTGCTGCACGTGCGCTGGGCCAACGGCCGGACCGCGCGCTCAC
>JAWWPK010000053.1:0-2558 GCA_033854925.1 Nocardioidaceae bacterium
CGAATCCAGTCCGCGTGCAACTCCACACCGTCCGGGTGGATGCGAAAGCGCCATGGCTGGGTGTTGTGTATCGACGGGGCACGCAGCGCCTGTTCGACCGCCGCGGTGAGGTCTGCGTTGCTGGTCATGTCGCTGGGTCTCCGTACTGCGATCGGCGGTCTCCGCTCAACCAGCATCAGGCAGTCGCCCGGGTAGGGACAGGGGCATTGGTCCCCGTTCCGAGGTCGTTCGGCAGTGCTGCCGGCCGGGCCGACTCTCCGACGGTTCGCCAGGAGAAGAGAAGCTGTGATGTCTAATTCCACAGTGGACCTTCAGCGCGTCGATCCACCCTGCTAGCGGCAGCGCGAGCAGCCGGCCGTTGCCGGACGTTTCGGTCGGATCTGCGTCGGCGGATGTAACCTCCTGCGCCATGCGCCCAACGACCTCTTCACCGGTACTCACGGGCCGAACAGCTCTGGTGACCGGCGCGGCATCCGGTATCGGGGCCGCGATCGTGCGCCGACTGGTCGAGGACGGGGCCTCGGTGCTGGCCGTCGACCGGGACGAGTCTGGTCTGATTTCCCTGGCCGAGCGCGTGCCGGGTATCAAAACGGTGGCGTGCGATCTGTCGGATCTCGATGCGGTGGACGCGCTGCCTGCCGGGGTGGATGTCCTGGTCAACAACGCGGGCTTGCAGCATGTGTCTCCGCTCACGGAGTTCGATCCGGGGCGGTTCTCGCTGATCCTGCGGGTGATGCTGGAGGCACCGTTCCGGTTGGCCCGGTTGACGTTGCCGCACATGTACGAGCGCGGCTGGGGGCGGGTGGTCAACATCTCGAGTGCGCACGGCTTGCGGGCGAGTCCGTTCAAGGCGGCGTACGTCAGCGCCAAGCACGGGCTCGAAGGCCTGTCGAAGGTGATCGCGCTCGAGGGTGCCCCGCATGGTGTGACCAGCAACTGCATCAACCCTGGTTACGTTCGCACACCGCTGGTCGAACAACAGATCGCATCCCAGGCAACGGCTCACGGCATCGACCCGGAGCAGGTGGTCCAGCAGATACTGCTCGCCCAGTCCGCGGTCAAACGCCTCGTCGAACCCGGCGAGGTGGCCGAGTTCGCCGCTGTCCTCTACGGGTCGGCGTCGGCGTCGATCTCCGGCGCGTCGCTGTCGATGGACGGCGGCTGGACCGCCCACTAGGAGTCCGAGGCGACCCAGGTGGGCCGACCTCCGAATACCCCGCGGGGGTCGTATCTTCGTCGAGTGGCGTCCGGTCCTGGCCGAGATGCGGGACGCTCCAGATGTCGGGGGTGCGCTCGAGCACGAGCTAGGCGGCGCCGAGCCGGGTGCCGGTTGGCGTCACCCCGTCGGATGGTCAGCGTACAGATGACCTCCGCCCCATTTCCCGGACAACGGTGGGGCTCGCCGCAACGCTCACACTCCCGCCCCCACCGCGGTCCGTGCGGAGTCCAGCGTCGAATCAGACACCCACCCGGCGGTGGCGACACCGTGGTCGCGGGCTCGATCCAGCAGATCCATCAGGCGCGCCGCGTGCCGGTGCACCTCGACAGGATGCCGGCGTCGTTGAGCATCCCGCAGACCCAGCGCCGCGCATTCCACTGACTCACGCAGGACCATCTTGAAGATCTCCACCGCAACCATGTCCCTTCGCTGCCGCCGGTACTCGACCTGACACCGCCGCTCTTTCAATCTATGGTCTTCGCAATTAACAAATATTGCAAGTGCTGAGGCCGGCATCTCGGAACTTCCTCTCCGACTGGAGGGGCGAGGCGCTGCCCTAGCAGTACAGTCGTACTGCTAGGTCTCGCGAGAGAACACGGTCACGATGGTCAGGGTCGAAGGCACCGTCGTCGAGCTGACGGTGGTGAGATGACGCGAGTCATCTGGCAGCTGATCAAGGACACGCTGATCCACCGGGTTGGACCAAGCCGGTCATCCTTGGCCGTCACGCCTACGGCGACCAGTACCGGGCCACCGACTTCCGCTTCCCCGGCGAGGGCACGCTGACCATCACCTTCACTCCGGCCGATGGTCGGCACCGATCGAGCACGAGGTCTTCCGGTCCCCGGGCGCCGGCGTCGCGAAGGCTTCGGCTCGCTCGAGGGGTTCCTTTCGACGCTGGCCGAGAACCTGCGCAAGACCCTCGCTGAACGGCGGACATCCGCCATGGAAACGGGGCAAGCGGGCCGAGATAACCCGCCTCATGCCCGCCTTAGCGCCGCCCGGCGGGCCCCGCTAAGGCGGCGCGAGGACCTTGCAAGTCCTCCAACAGTTCGACCTGCCCGGTCAGCACCGACGTCAGGATCCGCCGCGCCACCGCCAGCAGCTCAGCCACCTCGGGGCTGGTCAGCGCGTAGTGCACCGTCGAGCCTTCCTTGCGGGCAACTACTAGCCCGGCTCGGCGCAACACGGCCAACTGCTGTGACAGGTTCGCCGGCTCGATACCCACCTCCGGCAACAGCTCGGCGACCGCGTGCTCACGCTCGACGAGCAGCTCGAGCACCCGAATCCGCGCCGGATGAGCAAGAGTTCTGAAGAACTCCGCCTTCAACTGATACAG
>JAWWPK010000054.1:0-17105 GCA_033854925.1 Nocardioidaceae bacterium
CGATCGGACTGCGTCCGCAGATCGAGGAGATGGCGGAGCGGATCGCATCGTGGGGGTACGTCGTACTGGCCCCCCACGTGTTCTACCGCGACGGCAGCGCCGCGGAGCTGGCGCCCAAGCAGGACCTGCGCGAGCCGGGAGCCAGGGAGGAGTTCTTCGCGAGCGGGATCGGGGACCGGGTGCAGGGATACACCCCCGACCGGTCCACGCCGGACGCCGAGGCGTGGCTGCGGACCCTGCGCAAGCATGCGGGCGACGGGCCGATCGCGACGATCGGCTACTGCATGGGTGCCCGGCTCGCCGTACGCACGGCGGGGCAGTTCCCCGACGACGTGGCAGCGGTCGGGGGCTTCCACGGCGGAGGCCTGGTCACCGACGCCGACAACAGCCCGCACCGGTCCATCGGCAACAGCACGGCGGACTACGTCTTCGGCCACGCCGACCACGACCGGGGGATGACACCCGAGAACGTCGCCGCCCTCGAGGAGACCTTGAAGGTGGCCGGGCGGCCGCACCTCAACGAGGTCTACGAGGACGCCCCGCACGGCTACACGATGATCGACACCTCCATGTACCAGGAGGCCGGCGCCGAGCGGCACTTCACGGAGCTCGAGGCGCTGCTCGCCCGGACCATCCGCTGAGTCCGGGGCGAGCTACTCGATGCGCGGCAGCTCGGAGGCCTTGCCGGAGAACGCCGCGGGTCGCTTCTCCAGGAACGCCGCAACGCCCTCCCTGCCGTCCGCGAGGGAGGTCCAGAAGACGGCCAGCGAGTCCGACAGGTGCGCCTCGAGAGGCTCGGCCGAGCCGGCGTGCCGGTAGAGCAGCTGCTTGGCCAGCCCGAGCGCGACCGGTGAGCGGCCGCGGACGAACGACCGGGCCAGCTCCTGCGCCGCGGGGAGCAGCTCGTCCGGCGGATGCACCGAGCGCAGCAGCCGTCCGGCGAGCGCGGCCTCAGCGGTGAGGATGTCCGCGGAGTAGATCCACTCCAGCGCCTGCTGCAGCCCCACGATCCGCGGGAGGAACCACGACGAGGCCGCCTCGGGAGTGATCCCGATCCGCCCGAAGACGAAGCCGATCCGCGCCTCGGTCGACGCCATCCGGAGGTCCATGGCCAGGGTCATGGTCGCGCCGATGCCGACCGCGGCGCCGTTGATCGCGGCGATCACCGGCTTGGGCAGGGCGTGGATCGCCAGCGTCACCCGGCCGCCGGTGTCGCGCAGGCCGTCGTGGTACGGCGGCTCGTCATAGTGCGCCCGGAACTCCTCCGGCGTCGGCGCCAGCGACTCGTCGAGCCCGAACACGTTCCCGTCGCGCGAGAGGTCCATGCCGGCGCAGAAGGCGCGCCCGGCGCCGGTCACGACCACCGCGCGTACGTCGTCGGACCTGGCGTCGGTCAGGAAGAACCTCTCCAGGTCGCGGGCCATAGTCAGGTCGAAGGCGTTGAGCTGGCCGGGCCGGTCGAGGGTCAGCGTCGTCACGCCGTCCTCGTCGATCGAGATCGAGAGGGTCTCGTAGAGGGAGAAGGTCATAAGGCTAGGAGTCGCCCCCTCAAATCCCGCCCGTGTCGGAGCAGAGACCCTTGTCGATCGACGCGGTGTCGTCCTCGATGATCTTCTTGAACATCTCCGGCGCCTTCACAGGGTCCCAGTGCACCGCGAGGTCCTGGAGTGGTACGACGCAGGTCAGGCCCTTGTCGCCGCTGACCCGGGTCATGGCCGTCGCCCACATCGCGCTGCGGACCGGGCCCATGCCGTTGCCGAAGGCGAAGAAGTCCGGAATCTGGTGGTTGAGCTTCCAGTAGCGGACCGGGTTCAGGATGCTCCAGGGTGACAGCGCCTTCGACCCGACTGCAGCGACCACCTCGCGCTGGCGGCGGACCCGGTCGATGTCGCCGGTCGCCGAGGCGTGCCGGGACCGGGCGTACGCCAGCGCAGTGGTTCCGTCGACGTCCTGGCAGCCCTTCTTGATGTCGAGCCCGGCGAGCTTGTCCTTCATGTCCTGCTTCGGGCAGACCTCGATGCCGCCCACCGCGTCGACGATGCCCGCGACGCCTCCCATGCCGATCTCGACGTAGTCGTCGATGCGGATCCCGGTGTTCTGCTCGATGGTCGTCACGAGCAGCGGAGCCCCGCCGAAGGCGTAGGCCGCGTTGATCTTGGTGGACCCGTGATCGGGAATGTCGACGATCGAGTCGCGCGGGATCGACAGCAGCAGGTTGGGCCCCGAGCCGGTGTGCAGCAGCATGATCGTGTCGGTTCGGCCGCCCTGGGCGTTGCCGGTGTTGAGCTTCTTGCGCTCCTCCTTGCTGAGGCCGGCCCGGGAGTCACTACCGACCAGGAGGTACGTCGTGCCCGGCTGGCTGTCGGGGCGGGCGCCGTCCGGCTGCCAGTCGACCTTCTCGACGTCCCGCCAGGCCAGCACCGGCACCACGACCAGGTAGGCGAGCCAGAGCAGCAGGATGATGAACACGTAGCGCACCCGGAACCGCCGCCGCTTCCGTCCGCTCCCGGCCGGCTTGGCGGGCGGCTGGGCCGGCGGAGGCGCCACCGGGGGCGGGGTCGGGGGCGTCGTCCGGCGATCCTGGTGCCGGGACGGCGGCTGGGCGCGCATCACCCGGGTCTCGTCGGGGGCCGGCGTGAACGGAGGCTGCTGGCGAGGAACCGGGCGGGTGGCCTCCGGCTCCTCCGGGGGCTTGCCGCCCTTGCCGTAGAGCCAGGTGAAGTCGGGTCCGTCCTCGGGACCGCCGTTCCGGGGACGATCAGGCATGCGCACGACGCTACCGTGCGGGGCATGACCGAGCCGGCCGACGTTCCCGCTGCCGCTCTGCCGACCAGTGGGGCGATGCCGCCGTCGTACGGCCGGGTCTCGCTCGGCGTCGTGCTGTCGGCGCGTGAGGCAAATCTCCTCGGCAACATCCACGGCGGCGAGATCGTCAAGCTCGCCGACTCCACCGCCGGGGCCGTCGCTGGTAGGACCCCTCTACCGTGACCCTGCACTGCTTTTCCGGGGTCCCTGCGAAAGCGCGAGCGCAGCGAGCGTCTTTCGTGGGGTGGGTCGCCTCGGCGTACTTCGTCTTCGTCGCCATCGACGCCGACGGCAACGCCCGCCCGGTCCCGCCACTCGCACCGGAGACCGAGGCGGAGGTACGCCGGATGCGCGAGGCCGAGATCCGCCGCGCCCACCGGCTGGCCCGCAAGCAGGAGATCGAGGCGGTTAGGTCCCGCTCGTGACCCCTGCTGACTTGCGCCACACCACCACGACCCGGCTGTGGCTCGAACAGCCCACCGACGCGGACGACGACGACCTGTTCGCCATCCACTCCGACCCCGAGTCGTGGCGACACTACCCGGTCGGCCGGCACACGGACCGCAAGCTGGCCGTCGAGATGGTGGCGCAGTCCGAGCGTCAGTTCGCCGTGAACCGGCTGGGGTTCTGGTCGGTCCGGGACGACCCGCGCGGCCCGGTGGTCGGTCGCGGGGGGTGCACTATCCCGACCGGACGCGCGTGGTGGAACCTCTACTACCGCTTCGCCACCTCCGTGCACGGCCGCGGCTACGCGACCGAGATGGGGGTCCGTGCCATCGAGGCCGCGCGTGACGTCGAGCCGGCCCGCCCGGTCGCCGCCTACCAGCTCGAGCACCCCCAGGCCTCGCGGCGCACCGCCGAACGGCTGGGCATGCGGCTGGCCTGGCGCGGCCCGGACCGGCCCAACCCCGACCCGGGGGCCATCCGGCTGGTGTACGTCGACCGCGAGCCGACCGACGAGCTGGTCGCGGCGATCGAGGCGCACGCGCTCGGCGGCTGATCTCCGCTCTTCGAGCTTGTCGAGATGCCCGCAGGGCTGGCACCTGCTCAATGGCCCCGCTCGAGCGGCGGTGGTGGCTCCCGGCGCGGGCTGCGGAGGTCTCGGCACGCTCCGTCGCGACCTCGTTCCTCGGTCGCGGTCGCTGCTCGACCACCGATGTTCTCGACACTCCTCGTTCCTCAGAGTCTCGAGAACCGGCGCGTCCTGCACGGATGTGACGCCTGTGACTGGTGATACTGCCAAGGACACGTTCTGCGCACACCTGACCTTCCCCTCAGGAGCGATAAATCCGGATGGCTGCCGAATACACGAGCGCCGGCCTCAGCACGGCCGACCGTGCCGCCAAGGTGCGGTTCCGGCGGGCGCTGGCGCTGATGGCCATGACGCTGGTGCTGCCGGGCAGCGCGCAGGTCGCGTGTGGCAACAAGGCGGTCGGGCGGACCGCGCTGCGGCTCTGGTTCGCGCTGCTGATGGTCGGTGCCGGTTGCGTGGTCGCGGCAGCGGTGCACCACGAGTTCGCGTTCTGGCTGGTCTCGGACCTGGCCGCGCTGCAGACCGTGCGCATCGCGCTGATGGCCCTGGCGGTCGGCTGGGCGGTCCTGTTCTTCGACGCCTGGCGCATCGGTCAGCCGCTGTCGCTGCGCATGGGCCACCGCCGGGCGGCGGTCGGCATCAACGGCATCCTCTGCTTCTCGGTCGCCGCGGTGCTGCTCTTCGGCGCGCACCTGGTCGGCGTGCAGCGCGACTTCATCCAGACCATGTTCGGCTCCGGCGACGCCAGCGGTGCCCACGACGGCCGCTACAACGTGCTGCTGCTCGGTGGTGACTCCGGTGCCGACCGCTGGGGGCTCCGGCCGGACTCGATCACCGTCGCCAGCATCGACGCGGACACCGGTCGCACCGTGCTGGTCTCGCTGCCCCGCAACATGCAGAACTTCCCGTTCGCCAAGGGCTCGGTGATGCACCAGCAGTTCCCGAAGGGGTTCGACTGCGAGCACTGCATGCTCAACGGCGTCAACACCTGGGCCCTGGACAACAAGGAGCTGTTCGGCAAGTCCAAGACCCCCGGCATCGACGCCACGATCATGGCCGTCGAGGGGATCACCGGACTGAAGATCAACTACTGGGCGATGGTCAACCTCAAGGGGTTCCGCGACCTCGTGGACGCTGTCGGGGGCGTCACCCTCAACGTCCGGCAGCGCATCCCGATCGGCGGCCTCGGCTCCGACGTCTACGACTACATCGAGCCGGGCAAGCAGAAGCTCACCGGCTTCGAGACCCAGTGGTACGCCCGGGCCCGGGACGGCTCCGACGACTACTCCCGGATGGCTCGCCAGAAGTGCGTGATGGCCGCGATGCTCGACCAGCTCGACCCGACCGACGTGCTCAGGAACTTCCAGAAGATCGCGAAGGCGAGCTCGGCCATGGTGCAGACGAGCATCCCGGCGAGCGAGGTCGACCGCTTCATCGGGCTGGCGCTCAAGGCGCGCGACCAGAAGGTCTCGACCCTCTCGATCGTGCCGCCGATCTTCGACACCTACCAGCCGGACGCCCAGCTGATCCGGCAGAAGGTCGCCGAGGCGATCGACGCCGCCGAGGGCAACGCTCCCAAGCAGGCACCGGAGACCACCGACAGCACCAAGAAGCACGGCAAGGGTCCGAAGACCGCGGCATCCTCGGTGACCGGCGGCTCGGTCGGCTCGCTGCACGACGGGTACGCCGCCAACGAGTCCCAGGACCTCGACACCGCCTGCTGATCCGGCCGTGTCGAAGCCTCCGCAGCCCGGGCTGGAACCGACGTGCGTCCGCGGACAGGCTGCGGCGGTCTCGACAAGCTCGACCAGCGGTGCTCGCCCTGGGCGCCTCCCTCAAGAAGTCGGCGCGGCGATCTAGGCTGACCCCAATGTCCATCCCGACCGTGCTAGCCGTCGACGGCAACTCGTTGCTGCACCGGGCCTTCCACGCCTCGGCACGGACGATGTACCGCACGCCGGACGGCGCGCAGGGGTGGGCGGTGCGCGGGCTGCTCAGCCAGCTGCTGGCCGCGGTCGACCGGGTCTGCGCGGACGCCGTGGTGGTCGGGTTCGACGACCGCGGCAACAGCAGCCGCAAGAAGAGGTGGCCGTCCTACAAGGCCCAGCGGGCGCCCAAGCCCGAGAGCCTGGAGCGCCAGCTCGACCTCGCGGTCCAGGTGCTGCGCGACCTCGGTGTCGCCGTGGTGGTGCCCGAGGGGCTCGAGGCCGACGACGTGCTGGCCAGCGTGGCCGCACAGGCACCGGCGCTCGGCGCCCAGACCGTGGTGGTGACCTCCGACCGCGACAGCTTCTCGCTCATCGATGGGCACACCAAGATGCTCCGCATCCTCAACGGCGGCGTCGACGCGTCCCCGCTGCTCGACCCAGAGCGGCTGGCGATGGTGACGGGGGTCCGGCCCGATCAATACCTCGACCTCGCTGCGCTGCGAGGCGATGCCTCCGACAACCTTCCGGGGGTGCACGGGTTCGGCACCAAGACCGCGGTGAAGCTGCTGCAGGCGCTGGGCAGTGGCCAGGCCGCGTTCGACGACGCCGCGAACGGCGGCGAGAAGTGCAGCGCCGCGGTCGGCAGGGCCAGGGCCCGCGCGCTCCAGGCTCCCGAGGCCAGGCCGCGGTGGCTCTTCAACTGCGAAGTGATGGCGATGGTCACCACCGCCGAGCTCGGCCTCGGCCTCGACCTCGAGGGGAGGGGTGGCCTGCCGCTCGACGAGGAGGCCGTGCGCGCGACGTACTCCCGGTTCGAGCTGCACGTGCCCACCGCGATCCGCGCGCTCACGCTGCGCGAGCCGACCCGCTCGGTCACCGAGCCCCGGCATGATTCTTCTTGGCAGGACCCGCGCTGGACGGCCGCGCCGCGACCCAAGGTCGGCCCGCTGCCCAAGCTCATTCCGGCACCCGCGGGCCCGGCCTACGTGCAGGAGGCGCTGTTCTGAGACGGTTGTCCGGTGACTGACCAGCACGGACGCCGCATCGTGGCCGTGGTCGTCACCTTCAACCGGCTCGAGATGCTGCAGCGCCAGTTGCTCCGGCTTGCCGAGGTCCCCGAGCTCGACGAGGTGCTCGTCGTCGACAACGCGAGCACCGACGGGACGGGCGAGTGGCTGCGGACCGCGCCGGTCACGGCCGAGACCCTGTCGACCAACACCGGGGGCGCCGGCGGCTTCAGCCACGGGCTCCAGCGGGCGGTCGCGAACGGGGCCGACCTGGTGTGGCTCATGGACGACGACGGCCTGCCGGATCGGGACTGCCTGAAACTGCTGCTCGAGCGCGATGAGCTCGACTTCTGGGGGCCGGCCGTGCTGGCCGCCCAGGACCCCGACCGGCTCTGCTTCCCGATCCGGCTGCCCGGCGGCACCGCGGTCGTGCACGAGATGGCCGCGGTCGAGAAGGCCGCGCAGGACGGGCTGATCCGGGGCGTGGTGATCCCGTTCAACGGCGTCCTGGTCACCCGCGAGCTCGTGGAGCGGATCGGCTACCCGCGCGCCGAGTTCTTCATCTGGGGCGACGACGTCGAGTACCTCTGGCGCGCCGAGGCGGCCGGCGCGCGCATCGCCACGGTCGTGGCGGCGCACGTGCTGCACCCGGCCACCGACGACCTCGGGACGCCGATGATGTTCGGCCGGACGACGTACAACCACAGCCCGAGCGACCTCAAGCACTACTGCATGGCCCGCAACAACACCGTCAACCTGCGCCGCTACCGAGGCTGGCCGCACGTGCTGATGTTCTGGGCCAAGACGGTCTGGTTCTACCTGTTCACCAGGCCGCGGCCGGGCCGGCTCCCGATGAGCGCACGGGCGGCGTACGCCGGGCTGCGCGGCGACTTCACCGGCCATCGGAAGTACCTGCGATGACCGAGCAGGAGACCGTCGCCGTCGTCGTGGTGACCTACAACCGCGCGTCGCTGCTCACCCGGATGCTGGCCGGGCTGGCGGCGCTCGACCGCACCCCGGACGCGGTGATCGTGGTCGACAACGCCAGCACCGACCACACCGCGACCGTCCTCGACACGGTGACGGATCTCAAGCTCGAGGTGATCCGGCCCGAGGAGAACCTCGGCGGCGCGGGCGGCTTCCACGCTGGTGTCGAGGCGGCGTACGAGCAGGGCTACGACCGGATCTGGCTGATGGACGACGACGTCGTGCCGGCGCCGGACTGCCTCGACGTCCTGATGGCGGTCGACGAGGACTGCCTGATGGCGGTCCGCGAGGACACCACCGGCCGGCTGGTCGAGAAGGCCGCGGTCACCTTCGACCTGCGCAACCCGCTGCGGATCAAGCCCAAGACCGCGATGGTCGAGACGACGTACGGCGCCCGCGAGCGGATGCCCGAGCTGGTCGAGATCCAGAACGTCGCCTTCGAGGGGTTCCTGGTCCGCCGCCGCGTGGTCGAGGCGATCGGGCTGCCGGACCCGGGCTTCTTCATCTTCTACGACGACGTCGACTTCGCCCTTCGGGCCCGCCGCGCCGGCTTCACGATCTGGGCCGTTCGCGACGCGGTCCTCGTCCGCCAGCTCGACTTCGACCAGCAGCTCGACCTGGCCGGGTGGAAGGGCTACTACATGTACCGCAACCTGTTCACCATCCACCTGCGGTACGGCGAGAACGCGATGGTCCGCGCCAAGCCCTGGCTGATCACGGCCGGCGTCGTCGCACTCTCGCCGCTGCGCGGTGGCCGCGCCGAGTCCCGCAACGTCCGCCGGGCCCTCAAGGACGCGCGCGCCCAGAACCATGCCCGGACCCGCTGAGCCGGTCAGCCGTTCCGCCCCGCCCCTACGGGGCCGGGTGATCTCGACCCAGGCCTGGCGTGACCTGACCTTCCTGCACTGGGCGGTCGACCCGGCCCACGTGGCAACCCTCCTGCCGCCGGGCACCAGCCCTGACGTGCACGAGGACCGTACCTACGTGGGGCTGGTGCCGTTCCGGATGGTCGGGGTCACCGTGGGCCGAGGCCGGGCGGTGCCCTACCTCGGCACCTTCCTGGAGACGAACGTCCGGCTCTACTCGGTCGACGAGACCGGGCGTCGCGGCGTTGTCTTCCTCAGCCTCGACGCCGATCGCTCGCTGGTCGTGCCGACCATCCGGACCTTGACCGGCGCGCCCTACCGCTGGGCGCGGATGCGGCTGCGTCGCGACGGCGACCGGGTCACCTACGACGCCCGGCTGCGCCGGCTCGGTCAGCGCCCCCGCACTCACGTCGTGGTGCGGGTCGGTGCGCCGCGCGCCGCGACGCCGCTCGACGACTTCCTGACCGCCCGCTGGGGGGCGCACGTCCGGCGCCGCAACCGCACGACGTACGTCCCGAACACGCACGGGCCGTGGCCGCTGCGCGACGCCGAGGTCCTCGAGCTCGACGACGAGCTGGTGGCCGCGGCCGGGTTCCCCGGCCTCACGGACCGGGCGCCGGACCACGTGGCGTTCAGCGACGGCGTGCAGGCCGAGTTCGGTTCGCCGTACGACGCTCGACAACCTCGCTGAGCGGTGGTTCAGTCCGAGCGTGACCGACCGCGCCTCCGCCCTGCCCGTTGCCATGGAACACGCCCAGCGGTGGCTCGAGTCCCTGGAGGACCGCCCGGTGCCGCCTCAGGCGCAGGTGGAGGAGCTCGTGGAGCGGCTCGGCACCAGGTTGCCGGAGGGTCCGCAGGACCCGGCCCGGGTGATCGAGCACCTCGCCACGGCGGTCGAGCCCGGGCTGACCGCGATGCCGTCCGGCCGCTTCTACGGGATGGTGATCGGGGGCACCCATCCCGCCGCCATGGCCGCGGACTGGCTTGTCAGCGCGTGGGACCAGAACGCCGGGCTGGCCCGGGTCACCCCGGCCGCCACCGCCACCGAGCAGGTCGCCAGCGCATGGCTGCTCGAGCTGCTCGGACTCCCTGACGGGAGCGCGGTCGGGTTCGTCACCGGCGGCACGATGGCCAACTTCACCTGCCTCGCGGCCGGTCGCGACGCGGTGCTGCGCCGGGCCGGCTGGGACATCGGGACCAGAGGTCTGGTGGGCGGCCCCGGCGTCCGGGTGCTGGTGGGAGAGGAGCGGCACGACACCGTGGACCTGGCGCTGCGCTACCTGGGCCTGGGGGCACCGGAGGTGGTGGCGGCCGACGACCAGGGCCGGCTCGTGGTCGCCGACCTCGAGCGGGCCCTGGCGGAGCGGGACGTCCCGACCGTGGTCAGCCTGCAGGCCGGCAACGTGCACTCGGGGAGCTACGACCCGTTTGCCGCGGCGATCGACGTCGCGCACCGGCACGGCGCCTGGGTCCATGTCGACGGCGCCTTCGGGCTGTTCGCGGCCGCCGCACCGGCGTACCGCCACCTGACCGAGGGCGTCGCCGGCGCCGACTCGTGGGCCACCGACGCGCACAAGACCCTCAACGTGCCCTACGACTGCGGGATCGCGATCGTCCGCGACCCGGCCGCGGTCAAGGCCGCGATGGGGATGCACGGCGACTACCTGATCCACGACGAGGCGGGCGACCCGTTCGAGAGGGTGCCCGAGCTGTCCCGGCGCGCCCGCGGCATCCCGGTCTGGGCGGTGCTCGCCGCCCTCGGTCGTCGAGGCGTCGCGGAGCTGGTCGACCGGATGGCCGGCCACGCGGCGGCGTTCGCCCTCGGAATCGAGGAGATCCCGGGCGCCGAGCTTCTCAACGACGTGGTGTTCACCCAGGTGTGCGTCAGCTTCGGTGACGACGACCGCACCCGCGAGGTGGTGGCCCGGCTGCTGGCCGACGGCGAAGCCTGGATGAGCGGCTCGATGTGGCGCGGCCGGGCGGTGCTGCGCATCTCGGTGAGCAACTGGTCGACCACCGAGGGTGACGTTCGTCGCAGCCTCCGCGCGCTCGAACGCGCGGCGGGCGCGCCGAATCGGGCCGCCGAGGCGTGATCCGTAGACTGATCTGTCGTGTCGCCGGAGAACTCGCTGCCTGATCGCAGTCCTGATCTTGTGGTCGTCGGCTCCGGGTTCTTCGGACTGACGATCGCCGAGCGCTGCGCGTCCGAGCTCGGGGTGAGGGTGCTCGTCCTCGAGCGCCGGAACCACCTGGGCGGCAACGCCTACAGCGAGCACGAGCCCGAGACCGGCATCGAGGTGCACAAGTACGGCGCGCACCTGTTCCACACCTCCAACCAGAAGGTCTGGGACTACGCCAACCGGTTCACGTCCTTCACCGACTACAAGCACCGGGTCTTCGGCAAGTACCAAGGGCAGGTCTACTCGCTGCCGATGAACCTGGGGCTGATCAACCAGTTCTTCGGCAAGAGCCACACTCCGGAGGAAGCCCGCCAGCTGATCGCCAGCCAGGCCAGCGAGATCGCGACCGAGGATGCGTCGAACCTCGAGGAGAAGGCGATCAGCCTGATCGGGCGTCCGCTCTACGAGGCGTTCATCAAGGGCTACACCGCCAAGCAGTGGCAGACCGACCCGACCAAGCTGAGCGCGGAGATCATCACCCGGCTGCCGGTGCGCTACACGTTCGAGAACGGCTGGTTCAGCGACACCTACGAGGGACTGCCGACCGACGGCTACACCGCGTGGCTGACCCGGATGGCCGATCACCCCAACATCGAGGTGCGGCTCGAGACGGACTTCTTCGATGCGGCCGACCAGTTCAAGGGCAAGGTCCCGATCGTCTACACCGGCCCGGTCGACGAGTACTTCGGCAACAGCGAGGGCCGGCTCTCGTGGCGGACCGTCGACCTGGAGCAGTCGGTCGAGGACGTCGACGACTTCCAGGGCACCGGCGTCGTGAACTACAACGACCAAGAAGTGCCCTTCACCCGGATCATCGAGTTCAAGCATTTCCACCCCGAGCGGGTGAAGACCCACCTGCCCGGCAAGACGGTGATCATCCATGAGTACTCGCGGTTCGCCGAGGAGGGCGACGAGCCCTACTACCCGGTCAACACCGCCGAGGACCGGGCCAAGCTGCTCAAGTACCGCGAGCTCGCCAAGCAGGAGCCGATGGTGCTCTTCGGCGGCCGGCTCGGCACCTACAAGTACCTCGACATGCACATGGCGATCGGCTCGGCCCTGTCGATGTACGAGAACAAGCTGAAGCCGCACTTCGCCGATGGTGCGGAGCTGACCTCCGGGGGAGTGGACGAGTGACGGAGACGCCGAAGCCCAAGGTGACGACACGCCGTCGTACGACCAAGAAGGCCGCGGAGCCGGCCCACCGCGCCGAGACGAACCGACGAGTGCTGCAGCGGCAGATCATGCCCATCGACCGCGACTTCGACGTCTTCGCCCTCTACGTCGACGCGGAGGACGCCGCGCTCGATGCCGACCGCTACGAGATCGGCGGCAACCGCGCAGCCAAGGACCTCAACAACGCCGCGATCCGGCAGTCCACGTCGACCGGGCGGACCATCCACCCCGACCAGATCGAGTCGCGCACCGCGCTGCGGGTGCGCTCCGGCGAGCGGCTCTCGTTCGGCACCTACTTCAACGCGTTCCCGGCGTCCTACTGGCGGCGCTGGACCGTCGTCAAGGACGTCCGGCTCACCGTCGAGGTCTCCGGCCGCGGCGCCACGCTGATCGTCTACCGCTCGCTCGCCAACGGCCGCTCGCAGCGGGTCGACTCCGCCAGCACCGGCAGCGAGGCCAAGGGCACCTTCGTCTTCGAGCTGCCGCTCAAGCCGTTCGTCGACGGCGGCTGGTACTGGTACAACGTCATCGCCGGCGACGACGACGCGGTGGTCGAGTCCGCGGAGTGGTCTGCCGAGGTCCCCGACGACCGGGTCCAGCCCGGCACCGCCGACATCGCGATCACCACGATGAACCGCCCCGACTTCTGCGCCAAGCTGCTCGCCCAGATGGCCACCGATGAGCGGCTCACGCCCTACCTCGACACCGTCATGGTGATGGAGCAGGGCACCGACCAGGTGACCGACTCCGAGTTCTTCGCCGCCGCCCAGGCCTCGCTGGGCGACAAGCTCCGGATCATCGTGCAGGGCAACCTCGGCGGCTCCGGCGGCTACGCCCGTGGCCAGCTCGAGTCGGTGCGCAAGGGCTCTGCGACGTACGCCTTGATGATGGACGACGACGTGGTCTGCGAGCCCGAGGGCATCATCCGCGCGATCACCTTCGGCGACCTGGCCCGGCGCCCGACGATCGTCGGTGGTCACATGTTCAGCCTCTACAACAAGTCCGAGCTGCACAGCTTCGGCGAGATCGTGCAGCCGTGGCGGTTCTGGTGGATGACGCCGCTCGACGGCTTCAGCCGATGGGACCTCTCGGCCCGCAACATCCGGTCGTCGCGATGGCTGCACAAGCGGGTCGACGTCGACTTCAACGGCTGGTTCATGTGTCTGATCCCGCGTGTGGTGATGGAGGAGATCGGGCTCTCGCTGCCGCTCTTCATCAAGTGGGACGACGCCGAATACGGCCTTCGCGCCAAGGCGGCCGGCTTCCCGACCGTGACCCTCCCGGGGGCGGCGGTCTGGCACGTGCCGTGGACCGACAAGAACGACGCGGTCGACTGGCAGGCCTACTTCCACGTGCGCAACCGGTTCGTGACCGCACTGCTGCACTCGACGTACCCGCGCGGTGGCCGGCTGATCCGCGAGGACCTCAACCACACGATCGCGCACCTTGTCTCGATGCAGTATTCAACGGTCGAGCTCCGCAACCAGGCGCTCGAGGACGTGCTGGCCGGGCCGCAGGTGCTGCACGAGATGCTGCCGACCCGGCTCGCCGAGGTGAACGCGCACCGCAAGCAGTTCAGCGACGCGCAGCTCCAGCCGGACCGGGAGGCGTTCCCCGAGGTGCGGCGCAAGAAGCCGCCGCGCAAGGGCCGCGACATCGTCGAGATCCCGGGCCGGTTCTCGCAGCTGCTGACCGCGGGGCTCTCGCCGATACGGCACCTGCGGCCGGCGCGCGAGCTGTCGCGGGAGTACCCCGAGATCGAGATCAGGGCCATGGACGCCAAGTGGTACCGCCTGGCGTCCTACGACTCCGCCGTGGTCTCGATGAACGACGGCACCTCGGCCGCGCTCTACCGCCGCGACCCGCAGAGGTTCCGTGAGCAGGTCAAGAAGACCGCCGAGCTGCACCAGCGGCTGGCGCGGGAGTGGCCGCAGCTGGCCGAGCAGTACCGCTCCGCGCTCCACGACGTCACCTCTCCGGAGACCTGGTCGGAGACCTTCCGTCCCTGGACCGAACCCGACTCATGACCGACCAGCTGACTCCCGAGAGCGACGCCGACTCGGTCGCCGTACGCCACAACCTTGCCGACGTGCCGCTGGTCGACCCGACCGCGAAGGGCGGGCTCGTCGGCGTCCTGAGGCGCCGCTACCTGCTCTCGCTCATGGTCAAGCGCGAGCTCCGGGCTCGCTACATCGGCTCCAAGATGGGACTCGCGTGGTCCTACATCAACCCCTTCACGCGGTTCCTGACGTTCTACTTCGTGTTCGGGATCATCCTGGGCCGCGGCCAGATCCCGCACTTCGCGATCCACCTGTTCGCCGGCATGGTCCTGGTCAATCTCTTCAGTGAGTCGTTCAACTCCGGCACCAGGTCGATCATGCAGAACAAGTCGATCGTCCAGAAGATGCCGCTGCCGCGGGAGATCTTCCCGATCGCCTCGATGCTCGTCTCGCTCTACCACTCGGGCCCGCAGCTCGTGATCCTGATCGGTGCCTGCCTGGCCACCGGCTCGTTCTCACCGGACCCGGTGGGGCTGCTGGCCGCGCTGATGGCCTTCGCCATCGTGATCCTGCTCGGCAGCGCCATGGGCTTGATGTTCTCCGCGATCAACGTGATGTACCGCGACTGGACCAGGGTCGTGCAGATCTTCACCAACATGCTGCCGTTCAGCGTGCCGATGATGTACCCCTACACGCTGGTCCACTCGCGGTTCGCGAAGGTCCCGCTCATCGAGCACTGCTACCTCTTCAACCCGATCACCGAGGCGGTGCTGCTGATCCAGCGGGGGTTCTGGATCACGACGGTGAGCCCGGCCGACGCGGCCGACGCGGGCAAGCTCTACGGCTTCAAACCGGGGCTGACGACGAACTTCCCGCCGCACCTGTTCCTGCGCGGCCTGATCGTCCTTGTGTGCTCGATGCTCTTCCTGGCGTTCGCCCAGTGGGTGTTCACGCGGATCGACGACAAGATCCCGGACAGGCTCTTGTGATGGTCTCGTCGATCGAGGTCGAGAAGGTCTCCAAGCAGTTCAGCATGCGCTACCAGCGCACGCTGAAGCAGATGATGATCGCCAAGTCTCGCGGCCAGAAGACCGCGTCGACGTTCTGGGCGCTCCAGGACGTGAGCTTCAGGGTCGAGCAGGGCGAGGCGATCGGCCTGATGGGGCTCAACGGCTCCGGCAAGAGCACGCTGCTCAAGCACATCATGGGCGTGATGAAGCCGACCTCGGGCCAGGTCCACACCCGCGGCCGGATCTCAGGCCTGATCGCCACCGGCGCCGGGTTCCATCCCGAGATGACCGGCACCGAGAACATCTACATGAACGCCGCCATCCTCGGCATGAGCAAGGAGGAGACGGACGCGAAGTTCCCCGAGATCGCGGAGTTCGCCGAGGTCGGGGACTTCATGGACACCCCGGTCGGCAACTACTCCTCGGGCATGTTCGCCCGGCTGGGCTTCTCCGTCGCCGTACACGTCGACTGCGACGTGTTCATCGCCGACGAGGTCCTCGCCGTGGGTGACCAGCCGTTCAAGAAGAAGTGCATGAAGAAGATGGAGGAGATCCGCGACAGCGGGGTCACCCTCTTCTACGTCAGCCACGCCGCCCAGTCGGTGCGGAAGATGTGCACCCGCGTCATCGTGCTCGAGAAGGGCGTCGTGGGCTTCGACGGAGACGTCGACGAGGGGATCACCTACCTCCACTACGACGACGACGAGCCGGACACCGAGGACGAGGAGCAGAACCCCGACGCGGAGCTCGGCTCCGAGATCTGACCCAACCCGTCCCACGCAGCGATGCGACGGGCGCCGGACGTAACCACAGCCGTACCTCACACCCAGGCCGGACCTGCGCAGCAGACTGGACGACAGACCGGTTGAGACTGGACCCGGCTTGCCCGGGACCCACCGGTCCCATGAGTCGCTCCGCTACCACTCCTGCAGCAACCCCTGCACTTCTGCACCGTTGCAACGCTGTAGAAGCGCAGGACTCCCTACAGGAGTGGTACACGTGGTGCTGGTCGGGTAGGCGCGCGGCACCGGCAAGCGGACTGGTCTCCAGGGTTGACAAATTCGGGATTGCCCGGCGTGTCGACTGGCAATTACAGCGTTGTAGTTACTCAGATTCCCTACCGCAACCCCTGTGACGCGTGTGAAAGTTGCAACTCGTGTGACCTTCCCCCACACAGGAGCAGCCTCGAATGTCGCCCATGCGCGCTCGCTACGTCACCGCGTGTCAGCAGCTGCTGGCGCTCGGTGTGGTGGTCATGGCCCTGGTGCCTGCCACCCGGGTGATCTCCCTCGACGTGGTCGGCGTGGGACCGGGCCAGGGGATCGCCCGGCCGACGATCTCGGTGTCGCCCGACCCAGCGGCGGGCGGGTCAGCGGAGGCCGGCATGTCCGGCTACGCGCGCGTGCAGCAGCGTTGTGCGCCGCGCAGCCTGCGCGTCGCCGAGCGCAGGAGCACGGGCACGATCGGACACCAGTGCCTGGTCGGGGGCCAGCACCCGGCTCGGACGACAGCAGGGGTCGGCTGATCAGCCGAAGCGGTGGGTGACCCGTTCGGCTTCCGCAATTGCGTCGAGCCTGCCCGGGTCCGCCCCCGTCACGAGGACCAGCGAGCCGCCCGACACGAGCGGCCGCGAAAGGGCGGCGACACCTGGTGGGGAAGCCGGGTTCGCCGTCGACAGGAGCCGGTCGCCGCCGGTCGAGCTCGGAAGACTCCCGGCGGCGGCCGCGCTCCGGAACAGTCCGTCCTGGGTCACGGGGCCATCCACGAGCGCCACGTCCGCGCCGGCGGGCGGGTCGTACGGCGTGAACGCGTCCGGCTGGCCCCAGACCTCGATGCCGACATCGTGCACCCCGGGCGGCAGTGGCTCGGCGAAGCGGACCCCCATGGGCAGCAGGGAGCAGGCGAGCACCGGCAGGTCGACGGTGCGAGGCGCCCAAGTGGTCAAGGAGGCGGGTCCGCACACGACGGCTGACGGCGCCACCTGCGAGGACGGGAACGACACGGCCAGGCCCACGGTCCAGGCCGCGCCGAGGAACACCGGTCCCAGCCAGTGCGCAGGCAGGTCGACGAGCAGTACGTCGCCGCGCTCGAGGTCGTGCTCCTCGACCAGCAG
>JAWWPK010000055.1:0-5271 GCA_033854925.1 Nocardioidaceae bacterium
CGACGCAACAGCACCGGGAGAGGACGGCGACCGGCTGTGGAGCATCAAGGACGTCGGGCGCTATCTCGACGTGCCGGTGGCGACCATCTACCAGTGGCGGGTCAGGGGCGAGGGGCCGCGGGCGACCCGGATGGGCAAGCACCTGCGGTTCGAGCCGGAGATCGTGCGTGCCTGGGTCAGTGAGCACCGCGAAGGCGCCTGATGGCAGGTGTCGCCAAGGATCCCCGGGATGGCCAATGGCTGGCGAGATGGCGCGACCCCGGCGGCAGGCAACGGAAGAAGTCGTTCGATCGCATGGTCGACGCGCAGCGGTGGCTGGACCAGATGCGCGCCGACACCCACCGCGGCCAGTACATCGACCCGCGGGCGGGAACGGTTCTGGTTGGTGACCTCGCGAGGACCTGGGCCGGCGGGCTGAGCCACCTCAAGGAGTCCACTGCGGCGACGTACCGCGGGATCGTCAGGGTGCACATCCTGCCGGCGTTCGGGGCCTGGCGGCTCGACGAAGTGCGCCGTTCCGACGTCCAGGCCTGGGTCGAACGGATGAGCAAGAGCGGCAAAGCGCCCGGAACGGTCCGCCAGTCCCACCGCGCTTTGTCGCTGATCCTGGACACCGCGGTCGACGACGGTCGGGTCGCCCGCAACCCGGCGTATGGCGTGAAGCTGCCCGGGCAGCGCCGAGCCGAGCCGCGGTTCCTCGATGCCCCCGAGGTGGCGCGTCTGGTGAGCGCCGCTGGAGACCAGGGACCAGCGATGTCGATCCTCTCGCTGTGCGGCCTCCGCTTCGGTGAGCTCGCGGCGCTCCGGGTGCGTGATGTCGACCCGGTGCGGCGTCGGCTCACCATCGCTGGGTCCGTCACCGAGGTCGGCGGGAGACTGGTGAGGTCGTCGCCGAAGACCGGCCGCACCCGATCCGTGCCCTACCCGCCCTCGCTAGGAACGTCACTCCACACTCTGACCAAGGGCAGGCACTCGGATGACCAGCTCCTGACCGCGCCCGAGGGCGGGCCGTTGCGCCTCCGCAACTGGCGCGCTCGTGTGTTCGATCCCGCGGCGCGAGCCATCGGACGCCCGGACATCACCCCCCACGATCTGCGGCACACCGCGGCGAGTCTCGCGATCAAGGCCGGCGCCAACGTGAAGGCGGTCCAGCAGATGCTCGGCCACGCCTCCGCCGCGATGACGCTGGACGTGTATGCGGGGCTGTTCCCCGACGATCTCGACTCCGTGGCTGAAGCGCTCGACGGACTGATGACGCGGGCCCAGCTGCAGATTCCGAGTCTCGAGAGTCACCCATCAACCGGAGTAGGTGTCACCCATCAGCCGAAGTCGTCACGACCGGTTGCTGATGGTCCTTCGCCTGGCTGATGTGCCACATCTGTGCCACAAACGGCCTGGTGAGGGCTGTGGTGAGTGGTGGCCAGCAGGCACACCCCACCCCTGACCTGCGGAAACATTGGGTAGGCCTGTCCGACTTCGGTTGATGGGTGACAGATCTAGTTCGGTTGATCCTTGACACTCGTTTGGACTCTAGATCGTTGTCCGCCTGGGACCTGGGCTCGTTTGACTCTCACCTCCCCTGTGGTGGTGCGTTTCTCGGTGCGCAGCAGCTGGTCGCCGTCGTAGAACTGCAGGACCTGGTCGGTGACCCAGACGTCGATGTTGTGGCCGGCGGCCGCAACACCGAGGCAGACCTGCTGCCAGTTCACGCACACCGCCCCAACCGTGCTGGCCCGGCGGGCCACCCAGGTCCCGTCCCCGCGACCGGCTGCCGGACGAGCGGTATCTGTGGTGGCTCGGATCGGTGTCACCTGGGCCGGGTCGCGTTGGTGGAACCGGTCGGCGGGGACCGCCATGTCCAGGGCCTGGTGCGGCCGCCGGGTGTTGTAGTCACTGACCCACTCATCCAGCTCGGCCTGGGCCGCCGCCAGCGACGCGAAAACCCGGTCGGTACGGAACTCGGTGCGCAGTGCCCGATGGAACCGCTCGATCTTGCCCGTCGTGGTGGGCGACCTGGGTTGGGTCAGCAGGTGCCCGATCCCGCTCTTGCGACAGATCCGGTCGAAGCGCACCTCGACCGGCGGCTGGTTGAACCGCCCGGTGAACACCTTCCCGTTGTCGGTCAGGATCTGCTCGGGCACCCCGTGGGCTCGCAGGGCCTCCTCGAGGCCGTCGCTGATGTTCCTCGAGCTCTCCCGCAGCATCAACCGCGCGCTCACACAGAACCTGGAGTGGTCATCGACCCCGGTCAACGCCTTCGCACGAGTGCCATCAGCCAGCACGAACCCGCCGACCACGTCCATCTGCCACAGCTCCATCGGACGACCGCGCTCCCACCGCTTCCACTTCCGATCCCGACGCCGCCGACCGGTGGGGTCTATCAGGTTCAACCGCACCAACGCCCGGTACACCGCCGACTCCGACGGCGCCGGAACCACCAGCTCCTGCCTGGCCAGCTCGAAGACCAGCCGCCGGGGACCCCACGAGGGATGCGCGGTGCGCATCCGGGCGATCTCGACCTCGACCAAGGACCCGATCTGGTGCGGACACGACCTGGGCCGGTGCGACCTGTCCCCCAACCCCTCCAGCCCACCGGCCTCGTACTTGGCCAACCACGCATGAAGGGTCTGCCGAGAGACCCCGAACCGGGCCGCCACGTCCTTGACCGTCTCACCGTCACTGACCACCGCCAGCACGGCCTGATACCGCTGTTCAGCCACACTCATCTCCCGCATGAACCGGGAGTGTCAAGGATCAGCCGAAGTAGCTGTCAACCATCAACCGAAACACTGTCGTGCATCAGCCGAAGCCCATCTGTCGCGTGTCAGCCGAAGTAATACAGGAGATTCGGTGCCCCAGGCAGGAGTCGAACCTGCGACCTTTCGCTTAGGAGGCGGCTGCTCTATCCACTGAGCTACTGGGGCGGGTGTGGTGAAACCGGCGGCCATCCTGTCATGGGGGCGGCTGCGGATACTTGGTGTTACCGGCCGGTCATGTCCATCATTTGTCTCACACCCGTAATCTGGCGCGGACGAGCGCGTACTCACGTGCGCGCCTGCCCTCCTCGTCAGTCAGCCACCCGCCCATGTGAAGGTGACGATGCCCGACGCTGCGCAGCCACCTGCCCAGCCTGAGCTGCCATCTGCATATCAGGCCGGGAAGCGCCGCGGCCGGGCCCGCCGTACGCACACGGTGGCGAAGGTACTGCTGGCGACGCTGCTGACGCTGGGGATGGTGAGCGGCCTCTCGGTGGCCTTCCTCTACCGCCATCTCAACGGCAACCTCAATGTCGTCGATGTCTCTGGCCAGCTGACGGACCGGCCGGAAAAGGTGCACATCGAGGCGCCCAAGCAACCCATGAACATCCTGGTGATGGGCTCCGACTCCCGGGACTGCGCCGGCTGCGGCATAGACAAGGAAGCTGGCGGCGGGTCCGACACGACGATCCTGTTCCACCTCTCCGCCGACCGCCAGTCGGCCTACGGCGTCTCCATCCCGCGCGACTCCCTGGTCGACCGTCCCGACTGCAAGAGCGCGGACGGCGACACCAACCCCGGTGGCACGAACGTGATGTGGAACGCGGCCTACTCCTACGGCGGCCCGGCCTGCACCATCCAGCAGTTCGAGCAGACCACCGGGGTGCGCATCGACAACTACGTCGTCGTCGACTTCGGCAGCTTCCAGGACATGGTCGATGCCGTCGACGGGGTCGAGGTCTGCGTGCCCGAGGACATCGACAGCTCCGAGTACGGCATCACCATCAAGAAGGGCACCCGCACGCTGAACGGCAAGGAGGCGCTCGCCTACGTGCGGGTCCGCCACGGCGTCGGCGACGGCAGCGACATCGGCCGGATCAAGCGGCAGCAGGCGTTCATCGGCGCACTGGTCGCCAAGGTGGTGTCCAGCGGGACGCTGACCCGCATCGACCGGCTGGTCCCGTTCCTCAACGCCGCCACCAAGTCGCTGACCACCGACATACCGAACATCAAGGAGATGGCCAAGGTCGGTCTCCAGTTCGAGAACATCGGGCTCAAGCGGATCCGCTTCATCACCGTGCCGTTCGTCTACAGCACGGCCCAGCCGGGCCGGGTCGAGTGGACCGACGACGCCGCGACGCTCTGGAAGCGGATCGCCAACGACCAGCCGCTCGGCAAGCTGCGCGACGGGTCCATCGGCGCCAACCAGGTGCCGAGCAGCACGGCCTCGGGGTCCGCCAGCAGCTCGAGCACCGAGAGCCCCAGCGGCGACCAGAGCTCGTCGAGCACCTCCTCGCCGTCCGGCTCGGAGTCCTCGTCGACCGGGTCGCCATCGAGCACCACGTCGCCGACCGACGGTTCCTCCGACGGCGTCGACGCGAGCTCCGACGACCTCGCCTTCGCCGGCCTCTGCTCGTGACGGACCATCCCGAGACCGACCAGCCCGAGCCCGACCAGTCCGAGGCCGAGCCGGACTGGCAGCGCAAGCGCCGGCTGGCCGAGGTCTTCGGCGACGTCCTGCCGGACACGACCGACGACGAGCGGGATCCGGCCGAGCGGTCGGACCCGGCGACCGAGCGCGGCGACGCCTGGCTCAAGGAGCAGGTGCCGCCGCACCACGGCGGCTAGGTCACAGCGAGCTCAGGCGCTGGGCGGGAGGCCGCCGACCTGCTGGGCGGCGAGCAGGTCGCGGATCTCCTGCAGCAGCTTGATGTCCTCCGGGGTGCCGGGCTCGGGGCTCGGGAAGTACTTCTCCTTCGCCTGGGTGTACGGCATGACGATGAAGAAGTAGACGACCGCGGCCAGGATGACGAAGGAGATGACTGCGGTGATCCACGCACCTAGGCTGACGCCACCCGGCGCGTAGTTCGAGAAGTCGGGCGACCCGCCCAGCTTGCCGATCACGTCCATCAGCAGCCCCACGGTTGCCGTCACCACGGCGGCGAAGGCGGCCGCCATGACGAACGCAACTGCAAGCTCGACCAGGTTGCCGCGGAGAATGAAGTTCTTGAAGCCGGTCATACGGGCGTCCCCCTCGAGAGTCGAAAGCTGCGGAGCAGCGGAACCCTCAGCACGTTAGTGCGACCACGCGACGGTCAGGAAATGCGTCACCGTGGCGGACGAGACGGCGGTGACCTCCGCCTCATGCACCCCTAGCACGACCAGCCGGCCGGGCAGGCCGTCGGCGGCCGCGTCGGCTGGAGCCGGGGGCAGCGCGAGCACCAGCGCCTCCCGGGCCACGGTCGCGGCGGGCCCGCCCTGCGGGTCGGCGGAGATCACATCGACCTCGTCGCCG
>JAWWPK010000056.1:0-2804 GCA_033854925.1 Nocardioidaceae bacterium
GACGACGAGTGGGCCGTGGAGACCGCCAACCAGACGGTGCACGGGGTCCTTCACATCGGGAGCGTCCCGGATCCCGCTGGTGGCTTTCGCGCCCAGATGGCCGTCCTGGTGAAGCCGAACGGCCTGCTCGGGAGCGCGTACATGGCCGCGATCGCGCCCTTCCGGCACCTGATCGTGTACCCGCCGATGTTGCGAGAGATCGGGCGGGCGTGGCGGGCGCGTATACGGTGATGCGCCCCAGCCGGACTCGGACACTTGGCGCCCACCCACGCGAAGACCCTCAGCAAGCGCACCGCCGCACGGGGCGCGCTGATCGGCGCCCTGGGGGTGGTGTTCGGCGACATCGGCACCAGCCCGATCTACACGGTGCAGACGGTCTTCAGTCCCACCGATCCGCACCCGGTCACGGCGACCCACGACACCGTCTTCGGGATCGTCTCGATGATCTTCTGGTCCGTGACGATCGTGGTCACGGTCACCTACGTGCTCCTCGTCATGCGCGCCGACCACGACGGGGAGGGCGGCATCATGGCTCTGATCACCCTGATCCGCCGTCGCGAGGTCCCCGGGGGGCGCCGGACCAAGCTCGTGCTGGCCGGGCTGGGGATCTTCGGCGCGTCGCTGTTCCTGGGCGACAGCATGATCACGCCGGCGATCTCGGTGCTGTCGGCGGTGGAGGGGCTGAAGGTCGCGTCGCCGTCGCTGGGGAACCTGATCGTCCCGATCACGGCGGCGATCATCGTCGCTCTGTTCATGCTCCAGCGCCTGGGGACGGGGAAGGTGGGCCGGATGTTCGGGCCCGTGATGCTCGTGTGGTTCGTCGTCATCGGCGCGTCCGGCGTGAACGGCATCGCCGACCACCCGGAGATCCTCAAGGCGCTCTCGCCCACCTACGCGCTGGACTTCTTCTTCAACCACTTCTCGATCGCGTTCTTCGCGCTGGCCGCGGTCGTGCTGGCGGTCACGGGCGCCGAGGCCCTGTACGCGGACATGGGGCACTTCGGGCGCTCCCCGATCACGCGTGCGTGGCTGCTGCTCGTGTTCCCGGCCTGCATCCTCAGCTACATGGGCCAGGGCGCGCTGGTCCTCAAGGACGCGGCGAGCATCAGCAGCCCGTTCTTCCTGCTCGTGCCCGACTGGGGGCGCTGGCCGCTGGTGCTCCTGGCCACGGCGGCGACCGTGATCGCCTCCCAGGCGGTGATCACGGGCGCGTTCTCGGTCGCCCACCAGGCCGTCCAGCTCGGCTACCTGCCGCGGCTGCGCATCGCGCACACCTCGGAGGAGACGATCGGGCAGATCTACGTCCCGTGGATCAACTGGCTGCTGCTCGTGTCCGTGCTCACGCTCGTCTTCGCGTTCAAGACCTCGGCCGCGCTGGCCTTCGCGTTCGGCATGGCGGTCACCGGCACGATCACGATCACGACGCTGCTGTTCTTCTACTACGCCCGCCACCAGTGGAGAAAGCCGCTGTGGCTCGTGGCCCTGGGCGCCGCGCCGCTGCTGACGGTCGACCTGCTGTTCCTGGGTGCCAACGTCACCAAGCTCGCGCATGGAGCCTGGCTGCCGCTCCTGATCGCCGTGACGGCGTTCACCATCCTGACCACCTGGCAGCACGGCCGCCAGATCGTCCTGCGCAAGCGCGAGCGCGCCGAGGGGCCGCTGCGCGGGTTCATCGAGGACCTCCGCTCGGACCGGCAACCGGTGGCGCGCGTGCCTGGGACCGCGGTGTTCCTCAACCGCAACGCGGAGACGGCGCCGCTGGCGATGCGCGCGAGCGTGGAGCACCTCCACGCGCTCAGCGAGCACGTCGTGATCCTGTCCATCGAGACGCTCGCGGTCCCGTACGTGGCGCCGGACGACCGGCTCGTCATCGACGACCTCGGCTACACCGACGACGCGATCACTCACGCCACGGCGCGCTTCGGGTACATGGATCGGGCTGATGTCCCGGCGGTCCTGCGGCAGCTGGAGCAGGCGGACATCGAATGCCCGCTGGAGGTCGACGAGGCCTCGTACTTCCTCTCGACGATCGAGCTCGTCCCCGGCGACGACCCCGATATGAGCCGCTGGCGCAAGCGCCTGTTCCTGGCCACCTCCCACATCGCCGCCGACGCCGCCGAGTACTTCGGCCTGCCGCGCGAGCGCACGGTCATCCTGGGCTCGCGGATCGAGCTCTAGCGGCGGCTGTCTGCAACCGCCGCATGTGCGCACACGCTGATGTACCGTCCCGCGCCGGGAGATCTTCGACGGGGGGTATGAGAAATGCGCGGGCAGCGTGGCAACGCGTGGCGGCTGACATTGGGCATGTTGATCGCCGGTCTGGCCGTGCCGGGAACGGCCGCGGCCCATCTCGAACGCCCGTCCTACTGGCCCGATCCGGCGCCTGACACCTCGGTGAACCCGCCGGCCGGTGGCGCGGTGCCGAAGATCCGCTCGCTCCAGTCCGCCGTGACGGGCGCGGGCCCGGGCCGGGTGCGCGTCGTCTGCCAGGGCCGACGGGGCGCGGCCTCGCTGCGCCTGGCCACGCAGTCGATCCGCGAGGCGCGGGCCCAGGGCTTCCGCATCCGCCCGAGCCAGCCGATCACTCGCTACTCGCGCTCGACGGCCCGCCGCATGCAGCGCATCAACGAGCGGCTGCGCGCCAGGTGCCGGTACAGCTCGATCCAGAGGGCGGTCAACGACTCCGGCAACAACGACCGGGTCGTGATCATGCCCGGCGTCTACACCGAGCCCGAGTCGCGCAGCCGGCCCATGAACGATCCCCGGTGCAAGCCGAGCCTGCTCCAGAAGGACGCCAGCGGCGA
>JAWWPK010000057.1:0-5069 GCA_033854925.1 Nocardioidaceae bacterium
CGCCGGTCCAGAACGGCGCAGTGCCGGTGCCCAGCGCAGGGAGGGGCCGGATGGCGGCAGCGGCCGCCTCGTCGGTCGTCAGGACGGGCTCAGGGCAGGATCGTCACGGGCACGTGCGAGAACCCCGCGACGTTGGTCATGTTGACCCGGCGCAGCCCGTCGCGGTCCACCTCGAAGCGCGGCATGCGCTCCCTCATCAGCTCGAGGGCGATGCGGCTCTCCATGCGGGCCAGCGCCGCACCGAGGCAGGAGTGGATGCCGTAGCCGAAGCCGATGTTCTGGCCCTGCTCGCGGCTGATGTCGAAGCGGTTCGGCTCGTCGTAGGCCCGCTCGTCCCGGCTCGCGGAGCCGTTGACGAGCAGCACCGGGCTGTCCTTCGGGATCGTGACGCCGTGCAGAGTCACGTCCTTGAGGGTCCAACGTCCGACGTACTGCGCCGGCGGGTGGTAGCGCAGGATCTCCTCGACCGCCGACGGGATCTGCGCGGGGTCGTCGAGCACCTTCTGCCACTGGTCGGGGTTGTCGGCGAACAGCACTGCCGCGTTGCCGATCAGCTTGGTGACGGTCTCCGCGCCGGCACCACCGAGCAGCGCTGCGAAGCCGGCGATCTCCACGTCATCCAGGCGCGTGATGGAGCCGTCGGGGTTCGTCAGCTCGGCCGCGATCAGCTTGCTGATCATGTCGTCGCCCGGCGTCTCGCGCTTGGAGACGATGAGGTTGTAGTACATGAGCCCGGACTCCATGGCCGCGGCCAGGCCGTCCTCCGACATGCCGATCTGCCCCGGTTCGCGGGTCAGCGTGCGGTCGAGCCAAAGACGCACGTCCTGCCGGCTCTCCGGAGGCACCCCGAGCATGCGGGTGATGATCTCGACCGGGAAGAGCGCCGAGAAGTCGTGTACGACGTCGAAGCGGGTGCGGTCGGCCTGGTCCAGGAAGTGCGTGATCACCTCGCGCACCATCGGCTCCTGCTTGCCGATCGCACGCGGCGTGAACACTCGGCTGACGAGGACGCGCATCCGGTTGTGCTCCGGCGGATCCATCATGATCAGGATCGGGTGGATCGGCTCGTCGCTCGTCATCGTGGCGAGGTCGACGCCGTGCGAGGACGAGAACGTCTCGTGGTTCTTGTAGGCCTCCGACACGTCCTCGTGCCGCGAGAGCGCGTAGAAGCCGTACTTCTCGCTGTAGTAGACCGGCGCCTCGTCACGGAGTCGCTTGTACGTCGGATAGGGGTCGTTGAAGAAGACGTCTGAGAACGGGTCGAACTCTGGCCCGCCCGTGGTGCCGGCAGCTCCGGTCTGGGCGTCGGTGGTCGTCACAAGACGTCTCCTTGCTCTTTTTGGCGTGCGATGTCCTCCCAGGACAGGCCGAGCTCGAGGAGGACCTCCTCGGTGTGCTGGCCGTGCTCTGGCGCGCCGCTGGGCACGACCGGCGTCTCGTCGAACTGCACCGGGTTGACGGGCATCGCGAACTGCGCACCCGCCTGGGACGTGACCATCGGGATGTAGCCGTTGGCGACGATGTCGGCGTCGTCGTGAAGCTCGACCGCCGTTTGCAGAGGACCCCAGGCTCCGGACAGCGGCGCGAGGCTGGCCTTCCACTCCTCGAGTGTCTTGCCTGCGAACGTCTCATCGAAGATCTTGATCAGCTCGACGCGGTTCTGGAACCGGCTGGCGCCGTCGGCGAACCGGTCGTCCGCGAGGAGCTCCCCCAGCCCCAGCAGCCCAACGACCTCGGGCCAGAACTTGTCCGACTGCAGCATCATCAGCGTGATGTAGCGGCCGTCCTTCGTGCGGTAGTTGCCCACCAGCGGGTTGGGCGACGAGCTGCGGTCGAACACCGGGATCGGGCTGTTCTCGTAGAGCTTGGACGACGTGACGTCAGGGCCGAGGTTCCACGCCGCGAGGCCGAGCAGGGAGACGTCCACGGTTGACGCCACGCCGGTGCGCTCGCGACGCAGCAGCGCAGCCGCAATGCCACCGGCGAGCGTCATGCCCCCCATCACGTCGCCGAACGCGGGCCGCGAACCGGTCGGCCACTCTGCCGTCGGCGGCGTCAGCGCCGCCGCGATGCCGCCGCGGCTCCAGTACGAGACGCCGTCGTACCCCGGCTTGTCTGCGTCCGGCCCCTTCGTGCCGTGGCCGGAACCGCGCACGTAGATGATGTCGGGGTTGACGGCCCGGATGTCGTCGAGGTCGATGCCCAGCTTGCGGCGCACCTGCGGCAGGTAGTTGGTGAGGAAGACGTCGCTCTGCGCGGCGAGCTTCAGCAGGAGCTCCCGGCCGCCTTCGGTGGCCAGGTCGATGCCGACGGAGCGCTTGCCGCGGTTGGGCACCTCGATCATGTAGTTGACGCCCCCGGCGCCGGCCGGCACCAGACCGGACGTGATGAGCCCGCGCTGCGGGTCGCCGCCCACCGGGTGCTCGACCTTGACGACGTCGGCGCCCCACTCGGCCAGGACCGCTCCCGCCGCCGGGACGAACGTCCACGTGGCGACCTCGAGGACCCTGATGCCGGCGAGGACGTCCTTCACGTGGTGCTCCCTGATCGGTGGGACAGGCGTGCCGCCATCGCCCCCGCGAAGTGCGGCGGCCTGGGGCCAGGGCGGTGAAGCCCCGTGGTGCTAGGCCGGGACCGGCGCGCCGACCTTCATCAGGCTCATCAGGTTGCCGCCCATGATCTTGGCGATGTCGGCGTCCGGCAGGCCCTTGAGGTCATCGACGAAGGTGATGGGGTCCGACAGCCCCTCCGGGTGCGGCCAGTCCGACCCGAACGCGCAGCGGTCGGCGCCCATGATGGAGACGATCTCCTGGAAGTTCTCCTCCCAGAACGGCGTGACGTAGACGCCGCGCTTGAAGGCTGCAACGGGGTCCTCGAGGAAGGAGTCCGGCATCTTGCCGTAGACGTCGGCGAACGACTTCAGCAGCGGCTTGATCCAGCCGGCGCCGTTCTCCACCGAGATCACGCGCAGGTCCGGGTTGCGCGACAGCGCGCCGTGGCACACCAGCGCCGTCATCGCGTCCTCGATCGGCCGCTTGCCCATCGCGACCATCCGGAAGGGCGTCGGCTTGAACGGCGTGAACTCCTTCGACGGCTCCCACATGTTGAGCAGGTCGTTGTAGCCCGAGTCGGAGGCGTGCATCGACACCGGGATCTTCGCCTTCGCGCAGGCGCTCCAGAAGGGATCGAACTCCTCCAGGCCGAACGACCGCGAGCCGCGGAACCCGGGGACTGCGGCCGGCCGTACGAGCACCGTGCGCGCACCGCGCTCCAGGCACCACTCGAGCTCCTCGAGGGCCTTGTCCACGATCGGCAGCGTGATGACGGGCGTCGAGAAGATCCGGTCCTGGTAGTTGAAGGACCAGGTCTCGTACATCCACTCGTTCAGGGCGTGGATCACGATGTGGATGAGCTCGGGGTCGTCCTTCATCCGCTCCTCGACCAGGCTCGCCAGGGTCGGGAACATCAGCGAGTGGTCGATGCCGAGCTCGTCCATCACCTCGAGACGAGGGGCCGGCTCACGGAACGCCGGGATCGCCTTCATCGGCTCACCCATGATCTCGCGGTAGGACTTCTTCTCCGGGTTGCCGTTGCGGAAGTAGTCCTCCTGCGCGCCAGGCCGGGCCACGACCTCGAAGGTCGGGTTCGGGATGTAGTCGCTGATCTGGCCCCGCACGACGATCTTCGTGCGACCGCGCACGTCGACGTAGTCGATCGCGTGCTTGTACCGGTCCGGCAGGAACTTCGTCAGAGCCTCTTTCGGCTCGTAGAAGTGGTTGTCAGCGTCGAAGACCGGAAAGCTCAGATCACGGGACGGCACGACCGGACCCCCTGGGGGATGGCGAAGAAGAGCGGCCATCGCTCTTTATGAGAGGGACGTTACCACTGCCCGAGAGGGGGCTGGCAAGGGACGTCCCCGCCTTTTTCTTGCCTGCGGCGCGACGAGAAGACCCTTTCCGCAAATTGCAAGGCGCACTACCCTCCCGCCATGCCTGCCTTCTCGCTGGAGAACGTCCTCGCCTGTCTCGACCTGCACGAGAAGGGACCGGGGACGTACGTCGGCGACAACCTCGAGCTCGACTACCACCGGGTGTTCGGCGGGCAGATCCTCGGCCAGACGCTGCGCGCGGCGGCCGCGGCTGCGGGTGATGGCAAGGTCGTGAAGTCGCTGGCCCAGCTGTTCCCGCGCGAGGGCGACAGCGCGCAGTCGCTGACCTACGCCGTCACGAAGCACCAGGAGGGCCGGACGTTCGCGAGCTCGAGCGTCATCGCGACGCAGGGCGAGAAGACGGTCAGTGTTGCGACGGTCTCGCTGCACACACCCGATGACGGGCTGCGGCGCGAGGACCCGGCCCCGGAGGCCGGCCGGCCGGAGGATGCCGAGCTCGTCGATCTCGGGATGGTGCCGTGGGAGACCAGGGTCGTCGGCGGCGTCGACTTGGCCGCACGTGAGACCGGACCGGCGACGCTGCAGATCTGGATGCGCACGCCGCCGCTACCCGCCGACCCGTCGCTCCACCAGGCGCTGCTCGCGCACGCAACCGACCTGACGCTGATCGGCACCGCGCTGCGTCCGGTCGAGGGGTTGTCGCAGGCCGACGCGCAGGTGAGGTTCGCCTCGGCTGTCACGTCGCACAGCATGTGGTTCCACCAGCCGTTCCAGCTCGACGAGTGGCTCCTCGTCGACCAGGTCAGCCCGGTGCTGGCCGGCAGCCGCGCCTTCGGCCGCGGTGACGTCTGGACGCAGGACGGCCGGCTGGTCGCGTCCTTCGCCCAGGAGTCGATGATCCGGATGCTGCCCGGCGCCTGACGGACTACGAGGTTGGCGACTTCTGGTCGCCGATCTCCTTCTTCATCTCCTGCAGGCCGATGAGGATCGGGTAGCCGGCCTCGCTGATGGCGTGCCCGTGGCCGGTCTGGTGGATGTCGAAGACCGACTGCACCGCGGCGTAGAACCCCTGCACGTCGAGGGTCTGGTTGACAGCGCGCTTGGCCTGCCGCAACGCGAAGGGATGCATCCGGGCGATCTCCAGGGCGAGCTTGCGGGTCTCCTCCCGCAGGTCGTCGAG
>JAWWPK010000058.1:0-18955 GCA_033854925.1 Nocardioidaceae bacterium
AGTCGGAGATGAGCACCGCCACAACCTACCGAGCCAAGGCACCCAGCTCGCCCGCCGCCGGTCGAGCCTGTCGAGACCACCGCAGCGAAGGATGGGAGCCGACTCTACGGACATCTCGACAGGCTCGATGAGCGGTCGTTGCGTCCGAGCACCACAGTTGGGGTCGGCTGAGCATGCCATCGTGTGCGCCATGCGCGAGCTCGGTGACCTGGTCGTCGACCTGAGCACCCGCGGCGACCGGGCGACGGCGGTCTACCGCGCGTTGCTCGACGCGGTGCGCAGCGGGCGGCTCGAGCCGGGGGAGCGGCTGCCGCCGACCCGGACCCTGGCCGCCGACCTGGCCGTCTCGCGAACGACGGTTGCCACGGCGTACGACCGGCTGGTGGCGGAGGGCTTCCTGACCGCACGGGTGGGCTCGGGGACGTTCGTGGCCGACGCGGCCCGGCCGGTGCGGGCGCCCCGCCGCGGGACCGACCTGACCCCGCGGCCGGGCAAGGACCACGAACCTCACCTGACCAGCGGGTCGAGCCCGAAGCCGGCGTATGACTTCCGGGTCGGGATCCCCGACGCGCGGCTGTTCCCGTTCGACACGTGGCGGCGGCTGGTCACCGCGGAGCTGCGGGTGGGTGCCCACGACCTCGGGGTCTACGCCGACCCGGCCGGCTACCTGCCCCTGCGAGAGGCGATCGCGCGCCAGCTCGCGCTCTCGCGCGGCGTGACGGCCACGTCCGACGAGGTACTGGTCACCTACGGCACCCAGCAGGCGCTGGACCTGGTCACGCGGGTCCTGGTCGGCCCCGGCGACGTGGTGGCGATCGAGGATCCCGGCTACCCGCTGGCACGCGACGTGTTCGCGTCGTACGGCGCGAAGGTGGTGCCGGTCCGGGTCGACGAGGAGGGGCTGGTGGTCGACGAGCTCCCTTCCGCGGCCCGGCTGGTGTTCACGACACCGTCGCACCAGTTCCCGACCGGCCCGCCACTCTCGCTCGACCGGAGGCGGGCGCTGCTCGACTTCGCGGGCCGGCACCGGTGCGCCGTGATCGAGGACGACTACGACAGCGAGTTCCGGTTCACCGAGCGACCCCTCGAGACGCTGCACTCGATGGACGACGCCGGGCGGGTGCTCTACCTCGGCACCTTCTCCAAGTCGCTGGTGCCCGGGCTGCGGTTCGGCTACCTCGTGGCGCCCGAGCCGCTCCAGGACGCGCTGCGGGCCGCGCTCCAGCTGAGCGTGGGCTACGTCGAGGTGCCCGAGCAGGCGGCGCTGGCGCGGTTCCTCGAGGACGGCCTGTTCGCGCGGCACCTGCGCAAGGCGAAGACGGCGTACGCCGAGCGGCGGGCGCTGGTCCTCGAGGCGATCCACGGCCCGCTCAGCGCGCACCTCGAGCTGGTGCCGTGCCAGGCCGGGTTGCACGTCACCTCGCTGCTCCGCGACCAGTCCGTCGACGACACCGAGGTCGTGCGCCGGGCCGCCGAGGTGGGTGTGGTGGGCGAGGCGCTCTCGTCGTACGCCACCTCGGGGTCACCGCGCGGGATCGTGCTGGGCTACGGCGCCGCCGACCCCCGGACGATCAGGCCGGGGCTGGCGCGACTGGCTGCGGTGCTGGACGAAGCGCCGTCCACGCCAGCGCCCCCGCCCCGATGAGCGCCGGGCCCAGCAGGTGCGTGCCGGTGAGGGCGAGCAGCCCGAGGGTCGCGACGAAGCCGACTGCCGCGCCGCGACGCACCCAGGTGCCGTGCGGGAGCAGCTTGAGGGCAGCGGCGGTGCCGACCGCGTAGACCAGCGTGAACGCGCCGGTCGTCATCAGGAGCGGTGCGTTGAGGGAGAGGTCGCCGACGGTGATCACGGCGAGCGAGGCGAGGCCGCCGAGCGTGACCACGGCCAGTGAGCGGCGCGGGACCTCGCCGGCGGTCGAGCCCTGGGCCAGCCAGGCCGGCATCGAGCCGTCGCGGGCCAGCGCCGCGCCCAGCCGGGCGCCACCGGCGAAGTAGGCGTTGATGGCGCCCACCGAGAGCAGCACCGCGACCACGGTCGTGACCGGCCGGGCCGCGTTGCCGAAGCCCAGCACCAGCAGGTCCGACAGCGGCGCCTTGCCGGGATGGTCGCCGAGCACGGCGACGGTCGCGAACGCGACGCCGAGGTAGAGCACGCTGATCACCGCGATCGCGATGCCGGTGGCGCGGCCGATGTCGCGGGCCGGGTTGCGGTACTCGCCACTGAGCGAGGTGACCGCCTCCCACCCGGCGAACGCCCACACGAGCAGCGCCGCAGCAGGCCCGATCGCGAGCCAGCCGTGTGGGGCGAACGGAGTGAGGTTGCCGAGCTCCGCGTGTGGGAGCGAGACGAGCGTGGCCGCCAGCAGCAGCCCGCCGAGCACGAACGCGATGACCAGCTGCACCCGGCCACTGACCCGGAGGCCGAACCAGTTCATTGCTGCGACCAGCGCAATGATCCCGCCGGTCGCGAGCAGCTGGGTCTGCCGGCCGCCGCCGGCGCTGTCCGCGACGTACGCCCCGGCGAAGCCGGCCGCGGTCGGCGCGCCGATGGGGATCGCGAAGTAGAAGCACCAGCCCACCAGGGTCGCGGCCCGCGCGCCGAACGCCCGCCGCGCGTACGTCGAGACGCCGCCGCCGTCGGGGTAGCGGGCGCCCAGCGCCGCGAACGTCGTGGCGAGCGGGATCGAGAGGAGCAGCAGCCCCGCCCAGGCCAGCAGCGATGCCGGACCGGCTGCGCCCACCGCGAGCGCCGGCAGCGAGATCACCCCGGTGCCGAGCACCGCGCCGATGGTGAGAGCGGCGCCCTGCGGCACGTCCAGGCGGCCGCCCGCACCCGGGGTGGCGACGGCCGGTGTGGTGGGGGGTGCGAGCGAGCTCATGGCTCAAGTGTGGCGTTGCCAATGGCCCAGCAGAACGGCCAATTGATGCCCGTTTGGACAGGCCAATGTGGGCGCTGGACGGGTCTGAATCTGTCGGCCCGCGAGGCGGATGACGACTCAGGCGAGGTCGGAGATCTTCTCGATCAGCGCCGTGGTCGAGATGGCCGGCGTGCGCGGCAGGTAGACGACCTCGCAGACGTCCTCGAACTCGTCGAACTTGCCGGCCCAGTCGTCGCCCATGACGAGCACATCGGCGTCGAACTGCTCGATGTAGTGGCGCTTCAGCTCGAGGCTCTCCTCGACGAAGACCTCGTCGACCGCCTTGAGGGCGGCGACGATCGCGAGCCGCTCGGCCTGGCTGAAGACGGGCTCGCGGCCCTTCTTGCTCAGGTTGAGCGCATCGGACGAGACGCCGACGACCAACCGGTCGCCGTAGTGCGCCGCGCGCTCGATGACCCGGAGGTGTCCGACGTGGAAGACGTCGAACGTGCCGAAGGTCAGGACGGTGCGAGACATGGCCGCGATTCTCTCAGTGTCACGCCGTCCGCGAGAATCGGCGGCAATGGCCTCCACCGCACCCCTCATCGCGGGAGATCCCGCCGCCGACGCCGTCCGCCGTGCCGGACTGCGGCGGATGCGCACGGTCGCCACCGGACTGCTGGTGCTGGCCGCGATCGTCTTCCTGCTCACCCGCGACCGGCACGGCGCGCTGGGCTTCGTGAACGCCGCCGCCGAGGCGTCGATGGTCGGCGCGATCGCGGACTGGTTCGCGGTCACGGCCCTCTTCAAGCACCCGCTCGGGCTGCCGATCCCGCACACCGCGCTGATCCCGAAGCGCAAGGACGACCTGGGCCGCGGCCTCGAGGAGTTCGTGGGCGAGAACTTCCTCCAGGAAGCCATCATCCGCGACCGGATCGGCGCGGCCGGGATCTCGCGCCGGATCGGCGTCTGGCTCGCCGAGCCGGCCAACGCGCGCCGCGTGGTCGACGAGGTGGCGGACGTGGCCGCGATCGCGCTCGCCAAGGTGCGCGACGACCACATCGAGTCGCTGGTGCGCGACGCCCTGACCCCGCGGTTCCGCGAGGAGCCGATCGCGCCGCTGCTCGGCGGGCTGCTGTCCGAGGCCCTGCATGACGACCTGCACCACGGGCTGGTCGACCTCGCGCTCGAGGAGCTGCACGGCTGGCTGGTGGAGAACCCGGACACGGTCGCGGACGTGATCGGCGAGCGGGCCCCGTGGTGGGCGCCGCCCCGGCTCAACGACGCGGTGACCGGCCGGATCCACACCGAGCTGGTCAACTGGGTCGGGGACATCCGCGACGACCCCCAGCACCGGGCCCGGGCCGCGCTCGACTCGGTGCTCACCCAGCTGGCCGACGACCTCCTTCACGATGCCGCCACCCAGGCGCGTGCCGAGGCGCTCAAGGAGCGGATCCTCGACAACCCGGCGGTGATCCGCTCGGCGATCTCGCTCTGGGACGCCCTCCGCCGCGCCCTCACCTCCTCGCTGCAGGACCCGCACGGCGCCGTACGCGAGCGGATGCTGACCGAGATCACCGCGTTCGCGGGGCGGCTGAACTCGGACGTCGGGCTCCAGGCGCGGCTGGACGGGCTGGCGGCGGACGCCGCGGTGTTCGTGGTCGACCGCTACGGCGCCGAGGTGACCGCGGTGATCACGCACACGATCGAGCGCTGGGACGGCCGGGAGGCAGCCCGCCGGATCGAGCTGCACGTCGGCCGGGACCTGCAGTTCATCCGGATCAACGGCACCGTCGTCGGTGGCCTGGTCGGAGTCGTCATCCACGCCGTCAGCGTGGCGATCGGTTAGGGCGTGTCCCGGAGTTTGGGGTTCGGGGCCTCCTCAGTGGGAGAATTGAGCACGTGACCGACTACAACGACGTGCCGGTGGAGGACGACTCGATCAAGCTCGGGCAGTTCCTCAAGCTGGCGAATCTCATCGAGTCCGGCGGTGAGGCCAAGCGGGTCCTCGCGGGTGGCATCGTGCGCGTCAACGGCGAGGTCGAGTCCCGGCGCGGCCGCCAGCTCGAGCGCGGCGACATCGTGAGCGTGGCCGCCAAGTCCGCCCGAGTGGGCGGCGAGCGCGAGTGGGAGTGAACTGACCGCGCGAGGAACGAGCGCGGGTCAGTTCGTCGGTGGTTGAGCAGCGACCACGGCCGAGCTTGCGAGGCCGTGACGGAGCGTGTCGAAACCTCCGCAGCCGAGGCTGGGACTCGACTTTCAGCTGACGCCCAGCAGGTCGACCACGAAGACCAGCGTCTCGCCAGGCTTGATCACGCCGCCGGCGCCGCGGTCGCCGTAACCGAGGTGTGGCGGGATCACCAGCTGACGACGGCCGCCGACCTTCATGCCCTCGACCCCGGTGTCCCAGCCCTGGATGACCTGTCCGACGCCGAGCCGGAACTTCAGGGGCTCGCCACGGTTGTAGGACGCGTCGAACTCCTCGCCGGTCGAGTGCGCCACGCCGACGTAGTGCACCTCGACGGTGTTGCCGGACGCCGCCTCGGCGCCGTCGCCCTCCGTGAGGTCGGTGATGACGAGGTCCGCAGGGGGAGTGGGGTCGACGAAGTCGATCTCTGGCTTCTCCATGCTTTCGACCTTAGCGGGCGCTAACGACCGCCGGCGACGCGCAGCGTGGTGCCCGTGACGTACGACGCCTCGTCGCTCATCAGCCACGCGACCGCGGCGGCGACCTCCTCCGGCTCCCCGGCCCGTTGCATCGGGATCAGGGGCGCCACCCGCTCCAGCCGGCCGGGCTCGCCGGCGTCGGCGTGGATCGTGGTCCGGATCATGCCCGGCGCCACACCGACGACGCGGATGCCCTGGTCGGCGACCTCCTCGGCCAGGCCGAGGGTGAGCGCGTCGACACCGGCCTTCGCCGCGGCGTACTGGACGTACTCGCCGGGCGCCCCCTTGGTCGCCGCCCCCGAGCTGATGTTGACGATGACGCCCCCCGAGCCGCCGTACGCCGTGCTGAGCGCGCGCACCGCGGCCCGCGCCACCAGGATCGCCGAGGTCAGGTTGAGGTCGATCGTCGCGCGGATCACGTCGACCGGCGTCTCGGCGAGCGGCCCGATGTGGAACGTCGCCCCGGCGTTGTTGACCACGCCGGTCAGCGGCCCCGCCGCCGCGAACAGCTCGTCGACCCCACCCGCCTGGAGCAGGTCGGCCCGGACCAGCGTGCACTGACCACCGGCCGTCTCCACATCGGCCTCGGCCAGCTCGGCCGACGCGTCGTCGTGCGCGTACCCGAGCACCAGGTCGTGCCCGGCCCGCGCCAGCCGGTGCGCGATCGCAGCCCCGATCCCTCGGGTGCCGCCGGTGACGAGGGTCCGCGGGCGGCTCAAGTCTGGTGCACGTAGGAGTCGAGCTGGTCGCGCTCGAACTCCAGCTGGCTCATCTTGTGCTTGACCACGTCGCCGATCGAGACGATGCCGACGAGGACGCCGTCCTTGACCACCGGCACGTGCCGGATCCGGCGCCTGGTCATGACCTCCATGAGCTCGTCCAGGGTGCTTTCCGGTGCCGTGGTCTCCACGACCTCGGTCATGATCGCGCCGACGGTGTTGTTGACGACGGTGCCGTCGTGGTGCAGGTGGCGTACGACGTCGCGCTCGCTCACGATGCCCTCGACCGTCTGGCCGTCGGAGCTGACGATCAGGGCGCCCACGTTGTGCTCGGCCAGCTTGGCGAGGAGCTCGCGTACGCCGGCGTCCGGCGCGATGGTGATGACGCCACCCTCGGGCTTGGCCTTGAGCACTTCGTCGATCTTCACCGCGACCTCCCAGAACCGTTTGAACCTCGAAGGTAGCGAGCCGACGGGGTGCTGAACAGGGGATCGTTCATGACTCGGGATTCTCGTCCGGATCGGCGTCGTCGGAGGGGTCGTCGGAGGAATCCGGAGAGTCGACTGCCCGCGGTCCTCGCGGACGGAGCTCCGACACCGAGCCCGGCCTGGACGGCTGCCAGTCGGGGTCTCCGTCGTCCTCGACCACCGAGCCCAGGAACGACAGCGCCACGTCGTGCAGGTGGCCGTTCGTGGCCAGCGCGTTGCCACCCCACGGCCCGTCCTCGCCGGCCAGCGACGTGAAGACCCCTCCGGCCTCGCGGACGATCACGTCCAGCGCCGCCATGTCGTGCACGGCCAGCTCCGGCTCGGTGGCGATGTCGACCGCACCCTCGGCGAGCAGCATGTAGGACCAGAAGTCGCCGTAGGCGCGGGTCCGCCAGACCCGCCGCATCAGCGAGACGAAGTCGTCGCCCTGGCCGAGGTCGTCCCAGCCCCGGAGCGAGGAGTAGGACAGCGAGGCGTCCTCGAGCCGGCGTACGTCGGACACGTGGCACTGCGTGGCCTTCAGCAGCGAGCGGCCGGTCCACGCGCCGGCGCCGGACGAGGCCCACCACCGTCGCTGGAGCAGCGGCGCGGACACCACGCCGAGCACCACCTCGTCATCGACCGCCAGCGCGATCAGCGTCGCCCACACCGGGACGCCGCGGACGAAGTTCTTGGTGCCGTCGATCGGGTCGATGATCCAGCGCCGCTGGCTGTGCCCTGTCGACCCCTGCTCCTCGCCAGTCACGGCGTCGCGCGAGCGCACCCGCGAGAGGGTGCGCCGGATGGCTGCCTCGACCGCCTCGTCTGCGTCGGTCACCGGCGTCAGGTCCGGTTTCGACATGACGTGCAGGTCCAGGGCCTTGAACCGGGTGGTGGTCAGCGAGTCGGCGTCATCGGCGAGCACGTGCGCCAGGCGGAGGTCGTCGGTGTAGTCCTGTCCACGTTCCGCCACGCCACCACACTAGGGTGCGTTGAACCAATCGCTGCGGAGGTACGTGAGCAAGACATGTGGGAGATCAACGGGTTGCCTCTCCATCCGCTCATCGTGCACGCCGCCGTGGTCTTCGGGCCGCTGGCCGCGCTGGCGGCGCTGGCGTACGTCGGGCTGCCGAAGCACCGCGACAGGCTGCGCTGGGTCGCGCTGGTCACGGTCGTCCTCGGGTTCCTGTCGATCTGGGCGGCGTACCTCTCGGGCAACAACTTCTACTCCGGCGGCCACTTCGACACCTTCTCGCAGAAGATCCAGGACCGGATCGCCACCCACCAGGGCTACGCGCGGACCCTCCGGTGGATCACGACCGGGTTCACCGCGGTCATGGTCCTGGCGACGTGGCTGCACAGCCGGACCGGCCCGGCACGCATAGTGCTAGGGCTGCTCGTGGTCGTGGGTGCGGTGCTGACCTTGGTCTGGGTCGCTCTCACCGGCGAGGCCGGCGCCCGGGCGGTCTGGGGCAAGTAGCCGGCTCTAGTACGCCGGCTCACTACGAGCCGCGAGGAGTCGGCGGAACGACGCCACCCGGTCGGGATCGGCCTGTCCGGCCTCGACTGCCGCATCGAGCCCGCACTCCGGCTCGTCGGTGCCGTGGGTGCACCCGCGCGGGCAGTCCTCGGTCAGCTCGTCCAGGTCGGGGAACGCCTCGATCAGGTCCTCCGGCTTGACGTGGGCGAGACCGAAGGACCGGATGCCGGGGGTGTCGATGATCCAGCCGTCGTCGTCCGGGAGCGGCAGCAGGTACGCCGACGTTGACGTGTGCCGGCCGCGGCCGGTCACGGCGTTGACGATCCCGACCTCGCGCATCGCGTCCGGGACCAGGGCGTTGACCAGCGTCGACTTCCCGACACCACTCGACCCGACCAGCACGCTCACCCGGTCGGACAGCCGCTGCTTCAGCTCGGACAGGTCGCCGCCGCGGTGGGTGACCACCCAGGGCACGCCCAGCGAGCGGTAGGTCGCGAGCAGCTCGTCCGGCGAGGTCAGGTCCGACTTGGTGAGGCACAGCAGCGGCGCCAGCCCCGCGTCGTACGCCGCCACGAGGGCGCGGTCGATCAGCCGCGGCTGCGGCTCGGGGTCGGCGAGTGCGACCACGACGACGAGCTGGTCGGCGTTCGCGACGATCACCCGTTCCACCGGGTCGTCGTCCTCGGCGGTGCGCCGCAGGGTGGTGGTCCGCTCGTTGACCTCGACGATGCGCGCCAACGAGCCGTCGTCGCCGGTGACGTCGCCCTCCACGCGGACCCGGTCGCCGACGACCACGCCGCGACGGCCGAGCGGCCGCGCCTTCATCGCCGTGACGACCCTGCCCTCGACGAGCAGCGTGTACCGGCCACGATCCACGGTCACGACCACCCCGTCGGCCGCGTCGTCGTACGTCGGGCGCTCCTTGGTGCGGGGCCGGGTCCGGCGGCGCGGACGGTCGTAGTGCTCGACGTCCTGGTCGGAGTACCGGCCCGTGGGCATCAGCGTCGCCCGGCCATCAGAACAGCCCGGACCAGAAGCCGGCGAAGTCGGGGAACGTCTTGCTGGTGGTCTCGACGTTCTCCACGAGTACGCCGTCGACGACCGCGCCGACGATCACCCCGGCGTGCGCCATCCGGTGGTCGGCGTAGGTGTGGAACACCCCGCCGTGCAGAGGCGCCGGCTGGAAGGACAGCCCGTCCGGGTGCTCGACCACGTCGGCGCCCAACCCGCCGAGCTCGGTCGCCAGCGCCGCGAGCCGGTCGGTCTCGTGGCCGCGAATGTGCGCGACGCCGCGCAGGTGGCTGGGGCCGGCCGCGAGGGTGCACAGGGCGGCCACGGCCGGGGTGAGCTCGCCGTGGTCGTGCAGGTCGACGTCGACCCCCTCCAGCCGGGGCGGACCTACGACGGTCAGCCCGTCGTCGTCCAGGGTGACCGTGCAGCCGAGCTGCTGGAGGATCTCGCGGAGCGCGTCGCCGGCCTGGGTGGTCGACGCCGGCCAGTCGCGGACGACGACGCGGCCGCCCGTCACCGCGGCCAGCGCCAGGAACGGCGCGGCGTTGGACAGGTCCGGCTCGATGACGTGGTCGACCGGCTTCACGACGCCGGGCTCGACCGCCCACCGGTTCGCCTCGGAGTCGTCGACCTCGACGCCGTGCTCGCGCAGCATCGCGACGGTCATGTCGATGTGGGGGAGCGACGGCACCGGCTTGCCGTCGTGGCGCAGGTCGACGCCCTCGACGTAGCGCGCGCCGGCCAGCAGCAGTGCCGAGACGAACTGTGAGGACGCCGACGCGTCGATCACGACGCGGCCTCCCGGCACCGAACCGGTCCCGCGGATCTCGAACGGCAGGGCGCCACGACCTTCGTCCACGACGTCGACGCCGAGCGTGCGCAGGGCGGCCAGCACCTCGCCGATCGGGCGGGTGCGCATGTGCGGGTCGCCGTCGAAGGCGACGGTGCCGCTGGACAGGCCGGCGGCCGGTGGCACGAACCGCATCACCGTCCCGGCCAGTCCGCAGTCGACCCGGGCATCGCGGTCGAACGCTCCGGGCGTCACGACCCAGTCCTCGCCCGCGGTGTCGACCGTCGACCCGAGGTTCGTGAGCGCCGCGGCCATGAGCAGGGTGTCGCGCGACCGCAGCGCGCGGCGTACGACGCAGGGGCCGTCGGCGAGCGAGGCCAGCAGCAGCGCCCTGTTGGTCAACGACTTGCTGCCGGGCAGCGAGACGACGGCGTCGACAGGCCCGGTCGCCACCGGTGCCGGCCACGGATCGGCAGCACCGCCGGTCGAGCCTGTCGAGACCACCGCCGCCCGCCCGCTCAGGTGACCTTGGCCTTGGCCAGCGCGGCCTCGCGCCGCGCGCTGCGCGCGAAGTGCCGGGCCTCGCGGCGGGCGTCCTTCGCGGCCCGGCGGGTGCGCCACACGACGCCGGGCTGCCCCTCGGTGTCGCCGGCGGCGATGACGAGCCCACCGAACATCGAGACGTTCTTGAAGAAGTGGGCTCGCTGCTGCGCGCGTGCTGTCGGGTCCTGCTGCTCCCAGAACCGGTGGCCCGCGGCCGTGGTCGGCACCAGCGTCGCCGCCAGGACAGTCGCGGAGATCCGTGGCGCCTTGCCGCTGGCCAGTCCGAGGCCCGCGAGGACCTGGACGGCGCCGTTGAGCTTCACGAGGGTCGCGGGGTCGGACGGCAGCTGGGGGATCACCCGCTGCAGGAGGGGCACCAGCTTGGCCGTCACCGGTGCCGCGGTGTCCGCCTTCTTGGCCGCGTTCCTGACCGAGTCCAGTCCGCCGACCACGAACATCGAGGCGAGCATCGGACGGGCGAAGACTCTGCTGATGGCCATGCCTCAGTCAAACACGTTCACCCGAGAATGATGCGCGCGGTGTTGTCGCCCATGGCCGGGTCGTGCAGCCCCTGGCCCGGCGCCGCGGTGATGGTGAGCGTGGTGGGGGTGGGCGAGACGCCGGCGGCCAGGAGCTGGAGGCTGCCCGGCCCGTGGATCCGGCAGGTCGCCTGGTTGAGGCCGATCAGGTCGCAGCGGGGGTCGAGGTCGAGGCTGGCCGCCAGGTGGTCGGCGGTCACGATCACCGTCCCGGGCTGCGAGGCGCCCAGGCCGGTAACGGTGACGACCACGGCGGCCGCCGGCCCCAGGCCGGTCTTGGTGGCGGAGACCTGCAGGTCGACCGCGGTGGGGTCCGGTGTCGGGGTCGGGTGGTGTGTCGGGTCCTGCGTGGGTCCGTGGGTCGGCTGGCTCGTCGGCTGGTCTGTGGGCTGGTGGGTTGGCTGCGCGCTCGGCTGCGTGCCGGGCTGCGTGGAGCTGCCGGTGGTCCCGGCGCTGCCCGTGGACTGAGCGCCCGCCGACGAGGGCGCCGACGGCGGAGCGGGTTTCGTGGACTTGTTCTTCGGCAGGCTCGCCGGCGGCGCGAGCTGGGCCCGCGGCGCCGTCACCACGCCGCGGTCGTTGCTGACGGCCGGGTCGCCGGCCACGAGGCCGGTGCCCCCGAGCACCAGGGCGGCGACCGCGACCCCGGCTGCCGCCGTACCGGCCATGACCTTGCCCGGGCCGGTCTTGAGGAACCCGCCGAACGCGGCGAGCGGTGTGGGGGCGACCGAGATCGACACGTGGGAGAGGTACGCCGCTGCGGCGCCGCCGAGCAGCAGCGGTGCCAGCAGGGCGCGCAGGTCGGTGTCCACCTCGACCAGCTCGAGGTAGATCGCGGTGCACGGGCGACAGCACTCGAGGTGCGCCGAGACCCGGGCGGCCTCGCGGCTGGAGAGCCCGGCGCGGATGTAGGCGCCGAGGTTCGCCCTCGTGGCCTGGCAGGCCGAGCGCGGCTCGCCCGCGTCCTGGACGTGCATCGACACGAAGGACTGGCGGAGCCCCTCGCGGGCCCGGTGCGCGAGCTGGGAGACCGCGTTGGGGGTCAGGCCGAGCAGCGGCGCCACCTCGGCCGGCCGCTGGCCCTCGACCTCGGTGTGCCAGAGCACCAGCTGCCAGCGCTCGGGCAACGCCGCGAACGCGCGGGCCGCTGCCGCTGACTCGAACCCGGCCACCGCCGTGTCACTGAACGGCAGCCCCGCGTCGAGGAGCGCCTCGTCGTCGGTGGGCCGGGTGCGCGCGAGCGAGCGGTGCCGGTCCGCGTCGAGCCGGCGAACGGCAGTGAGCAGGTAGGCCCGGAAGGCCACGTCCGGGCCGGCGCCGCGGGCCAGGACCGGAAGCACCTTGGCGAACGCCTCCGCGACCAGGTCATCGGCGTCGCCGTCGCGCGCCAGCGTGCGGGCGAGCCGGCGTGCCGCGTCGACGTGGCGCTCGAAGAGCACGCCGTAGGCGTCCGTGTCGCCATCGCGGACCGCTGCGATCAGGGCAGCGTCGCCCCGCTCGTCGAGCTTCCCCGTCACCGTCACGGAATGACAACGGCGCAACACGCAAAGGATCACGTTGCGGTCTGGACCACCCGAGGTCGTCGTCAGGACGGCGTAAGGCAGCCGCCGCTCCCCCGTTCCTCAAGTGCACCGGCCGACGAGCCGGCGGCGGACCAGGGGGAACGCATGGGTGTGGGAGTACCCGGGGTCTGGACCGCCGCCGGCCAGGTCGACCCACTGACCGGACTGGCGCCGCTGGGCCACCTGAGGATCGTTCTGTGGGAGGCCCTGACGGCGGGCGAGCGGCTGCCCGTGGCGGTCGTGGTCGCGGAGCTCCCGCCCCCGGGCCATCCCGTCGAGCACGCCCGGCGGCTCACGCTCGCGGGAGCGATGGCGCAGACCGCGTTCGGGTCTGCCCTCGCGGTCGGTCGGCTCGGCGTACGCCGGGTCGGTGTCCTCAGCGGCCACGACCCCGACCTGCCCGTCCGTGTCGAGCTCCTTGCCCGGATGGTGCGCGACCTCCCGGGGACGATCCGGGTCGAGCCGGTGACCGGGAGCCCCGAGGTCGCCGACTGGCTGCTCCGCCAGCTGTCCCTCTGACCGCGAGTCGGCGAGGTCGGGGCGCGGTCATAGGGTGAAGGACATGTGCGGCCGCTACGCCTCCAGCCGGCGCCCCGAGGACCTCATCGAGGAGTTCGAGGTCGTCGACAGCCGGGTGCCCGAGCCGCTGGCGCCCGACTACAACGTGGCGCCCACCAAGGAGGTCTACGCCGTCGTCGAGCGTCCGCCCTCGAAGGACTCGCCGGAGCCGCCCGCCCGCCAGCTCCGGGTGGTGAAGTGGGGGCTGGTCCCGTCGTGGGCCAAGGACCCGTCGATCGGCAACCGGATGATCAACGCGCGGATGGAGACCGTCGCCGAGAAGCCGGCCTACAAGCGAGCCCTCGCCGTCCGGCGCTGCCTGCTGCCGGCCGACGGCTACTTCGAGTGGTATCCCACCGACGAGAAGACCAAGGCGGGCAAGCCCAAGAAGCAGCCCTTCTTCATCCACCCCAAGGACGACGGCTCGCTCGCGATGGCCGGCCTCTACGAGATCTGGCGCGACCCGACCAAGGACGACGACGCCGACGACCGGTTCCTCTGGACCTGCACCGTGATCACCACCGACGCCGAGGACGACGTGGGCATGATCCACGACCGGATGCCGCTCATGGTCGAGCGTGACCGCTGGGCGGCCTGGCTCGACCCGCGCACCGACAAGGACTCCGTGCTCGACCTGCTGGTGCCGGCCGCACCCGGGCGGCTCGAGGCCCACCCGGTCTCCACGATGGTCAACGCCGTCAAGAACAACGGCCCCGAGCTCGTCGAGCCGCTTGACTTGTCATGACTACCCCGCGAAACCGCGCAGGGACGCTTCGCGGGTGCGGCGCGCTTACGCGGGGACGCCGAAGAGCATGACCGACCTGCGCAGCATCGACACGCCGCACGGCGAGGCCCGGCTCGACGTACGCCGGGCGCGGTCGCCGTTCGTGACCCTGCTGCTCAGTCACGGTGCCGGCGGCGGCATCGGCGCGCGCGACCTGCAGGCGCTGGCCACGCGGCTGCCGCGCCAGGGGGTGAGCGTCGTGCTGCTCGAGCAGCCCTGGCGGGTGGCCGGCCGCAAGGTCGCGACCCCGCCGCCCACGCTCGACGTCGCGCTCGTGGCCGCGGCCAGGGCGCTGCGGATCCGCACCCCTTTGGTGGTCGGGGGCCGCTCCGCCGGCGCCCGGTCGGCGGCGCGGTCTGCCTCCGGGCTCGGCGCCGCCGGCTGCCTGGCGTTGTCGTTCCCACTGCACCCGCCGGGTCGGCCGGAGAAGTCACGGCTCGAGGAGCTCCGGGGCGCCGGCGTACCCACCCTCGTCGTGCAGGGCGAGCCCGACCCCATGGGCCGGCCCGAGGAGTTCCCCGACGACCTCGAGCACGTCGACTTCGCGGTGGTGCCCGGCGGCGACCACGGGCTGCGGATCCCGAAGTCGGCCGGCCTCAGTGAGGGAGAGGCGATGGAGATCGTCGTGGAGTCCGCGCTGGAGTGGCTGGTGCGAGAGCTGGCAGCACCGCGGGAATGACCTGCGTCACCACGGCGTTCCTGAGGTGTGATCGCAGTACTGGAGCCACCCGCCACCCGCGTAGGCTGGCAGTCGATGACAGAGAGCCCTGACCTCCACGCGCCCGACGACCTGTCGGCGCTGGACGAGCCGCGCGACCCCGCCGAGGTGGATGTTGCGACCGAGACTCCGGAGGAGCGCGCGATCCGTTTCGAGAACGACGCGCTGCCCTTCATCGACCAGCTCTACTCCGCCGGCATGCGGATGACCCGCAACCCCGCCGACGCCGAGGACCTGGTCCAGGAGACCTTTGCGAAGGCGTTCTCGTCGTTCCACCAGTTCCGGCCGGGCACAAACCTCAAGGCGTGGCTCTACCGGATCCTGACCAACACCTTCATCAACAACTACCGCAAGAAGCAGCGCCAGCCGCAGCAGTCGATGTCCGAGGACGTCGAGGACTGGCAGCTCGCCCGGGCCGAGTCGCATGCGTCGTCCGGGCTGAAGTCGGCGGAGATGGAGGCGCTGGAGCACCTGCCCGACTCGCAGGTGAAGGACGCGCTCCAGCGGCTGCCGGAGGAGTTCCGGCTCGCCGTCTACCTCGCCGATGTCGAGGGGTTCGCCTACAAGGAGATCGCGGAGATCATGGAGACCCCGATCGGCACCGTCATGTCGCGGCTCCATCGCGGACGACGCCAGCTCCGTGACATGCTGTCTGACTACGTGCGGACCAATGACCTGCTGCCGGCCGGGCGCGTGCCCGGGAACGATGGGGGCGACTCGTGATGCAGTCTCATGACCATGGGCTGGAGCCATCGGCGAGCGAGTGCGCCGACTTCCTCGAGCAGATCGTCTACTTCATCGACAACGAGCTCGACGCCGCCGACTGCACGGCTGTGCGGGCGCACCTCGACTCCTGCAACCCGTGCCTGGAGAGGTACGACCTCCAGCGCACCGTGAAGACGATCGTCGCCCGCTCGTGCTCCGAGGCCGCGCCCGACGAGCTGCGCCAGCGGGTGCTGCTGCGCATCCGCGAGGTCCAGGTCCGCATCACCGACGCCTGAGCGGTTCCAGCTCGGTCGCGTCAGCTCTCCCCGCCGCGGGGATAGTCCCTGACGTTCCGGACGCCCGTACGGCGTGTCTCCGTCCATAACGTCTGGGACTATCTGCCCAACGCGACGGATGGACCGCCTCAGTCACCAGCGGCTGACCCGGGCCAGGGTCAGGGCGCGCGACTCCACGAACGGCTCGGCCTGGTCGTAGAGCCAGGGCCGGCCGATCCAGAGGAACGCATCGGCGTACCTCGCGGCCAGGTCGACGGTCTGCTGCGGCAGCCCCCACCGCGGGTCGGCGAAGTCATAGGTCGGCGGGATGCCCAGGGCGACACAGGGGCCCGGGTCCTGCTGGCTCTCGCAGACGCGCGCGTTGTCGGGGTCGGGCGCCCGGTAGTCGCCGAAGACGAACCCCTTGCCGTTCGACGAGGTGTTGACGACGAAATGCTTGTCGCCGATGCCCTGGTCGGCCAGAGCCCGGACGACGTCGGCGCCGCGCTGGACCTCGTCGACGGTGGACCCGTAGTGGGTGGTGTTGAGCGCGATGCCGCGGGCGTACTGGACGCCGTCCTGGATCGCGATCCGGACGGCCGCGCTGACCCCCTCCGACCCGATCGGCCAGTCGGAGGCACCCACGTCGATGTAGACCGAGGTGTGGGGCAGGGCGGAGAGCACCCTGGACGCGTAGGCGATCAGGTCCGAGGGAACGTGCGACCCCTGCGGTGCGCAGAGCGCGAAGGGCCCGTCCGGTTGCAGGATGACCGCGGCGTGGGTGTCGCCGACCGCGTCGGCGAACCGGTCGATCCACTCCCGGTACGACGCGCCCTCGGCGGCGGTCGGGAGCCGGTGGCAGGCCTCGTCCTCCCAGGGGTGCATCCGGAAGACCGACATCTGGACCAGCGCGTCCGAGGAGCCGGCCTGCTGCAGGGAGGCATCGATGTAGCCGCGAACCTTCTCGCCGATCTCGGCGTTGGATATCCAGCCGCCGAACCACTTCGCCTTCGGTGCAAGTGCGATCTTGCCGAGCAGGGTGCGGGACTCGCCCGACGCCCGCGCGTACGGCGCCCAGGCCATCTCCCCGTCACCCTCGTAGACACCCCACGGGCGGCCGGCCAGCGGGTTGGCGGCGACGATCCGCTGCAGCTGCCTCTCCAGCAGCCAGGCGCGAGTCCGGTGAAGCGGGGGACCGGCATGCCGGACCTTCGCGACCGCGGAGACGGTCGGCGAGACCGGCGACGCTGGAGCCACGGAGGCTGCGGCGGTTGCCGGCGCCCGTGTCGGGTCGGCCTTCGCCGGCGAGTCTGGCGTGCCCGAGCAGCCCGCCAGCGCGGAGCTCAGAGCCAGCGCAGCGACGACAGCTGACGTTCTGGCCGAAGCCCCGACACCACGAGCCCCAGCCGCGGGCTGGGGCTCGGTGCGGTCAACGCCGTTCAGGCGTTGGGGCGCTTTCCGTGGTTGGCCTTGTTCTTCTTGCGACCGCGGCGCTTGCGTCCGGTCTTGCCCATGGTGACCTCCTGGTCGATCGATCGTCGTCCAGTCTCCCAGCGGTCAGCTCGGAGGCGAAATTCGCGCCATGAAGCGCTCCCCGTCCACCACCACGCGGGTCACCTCGCCGGAGGCGACGACCTTGCCGTCTGCGGTGTGCCGCGCGGCGACGGTGAAGCGGTGCAGCCGGCCGTCGACGTACGCCGACGTCGCGGTCACCTCCAGCTCGGCGCCGACCGGGCTGGCGGCCAGGTGCTCGAGCTGGACGCGGGTGCCCACCGAGGTCTCGCCGTCCGCGAGAGTGGACTCGATGTCGGCGCACGTCGCGGCTTCGCACCACGCAAGCAGCCGTGGCGTGCCGAGCACGGGAAGGCTGCCGGACCCGAGGGCGAGTGCGGTGTCGTCGTCACTGACCGTGAACCGCAGGGTGCTCATGCCAGCTCGAGTCGGTAGGCGATCAGCTCGACCCCGGGCATCGGCTCCCAGTCGCGCTCGGGGCAGCGACCGAAGCCGAGCCGCTCGTAGAGCCGGTGTGCGGCGACCATCCCGGGCGTGCTCGACAGCACCACCGCGACCGCGCCCTCCTCGCGGAACCGGTCGAGCACGTGCCGCACCAACGCCTCCCCGACGCCCTGGCCCTGGGCATGCGGAGCCACGGCCAACATCCGGAACTCGCCCTCGTCGGCGAACCCGATCTCGCGCCACGGCGATCCCTCGCGACACAGCGTCACCGTGCCGAGCACGTCGCGGTCGTCGGGGCCGACGGCCACCCACAGCTCGGCCTCGTGGTCGCGGGCCTCGGTGTTGCGGAGCCGCTCGACGTACGACGCCTCCGTGGTGTCAAGCAGCGGCTCGTAGGCCGCGACGGTGGCGGCGCCGATCGCGGCATAGTCCTCCGGCCGAGCCCTGCGCAGGTGCATCAGATCCCGAACGTGGCCCGCGGATAGCCCGCCTCCACGTCGGTGATCACGTTGACGAGGTAGGGGACGCCGCTGTCGAAGGCGCGGTCGATGGCCGGGCCGATCTCCTTCGGGTCGGTCACCGTCTCGCCGCCTCCGCCGAGCGCCTGCACGACCTGGTCGTACGGCGTCCGCGGGGCCAGGTCGGCGATCACGTCGTAGCCGTAGAGCATCTGCATGGGCCCCTTCTCGAGTGCCCACGCCGAGTTGTTGCCCATGACCATGACCACCGGCAGGTTGTGGCGGACCATGGTGTCGACGTCCATCAGGGAGAAGCCGGCCGCACCGTCGCCGAGCAGCAGCACCACCTGCGACGACGGCCGCGCGAGCCGGGCCGCGATCGCCGCGCCCGGGCCGGCGCCGAGGCAGCCGTAGGGGCCGGGGTCCAGCCAGCCGCCGGGTCGCTTCGGCTCGACGTACTTGCCGGCGAAGCTGACGAAGTCGCCACCGTCGCCGATCACCACCGCGTCCTCGGAAAGCCGAGGGACCAGCTCGCCGTAGATCCGCGCCGGGTGGATCGGGTCCGCTTCTGCGCCGAGCAGCTCCGCGTCGCGCGCTGCGGCCGCGGCGACCGTGTCGGCGAGTGTGGACCGCCACCCCGACCAGTCGGGCTTCGCGCCACGCTCCATCGCCGCCTGCAGCCCGTCGAAGACCGCTGTCAGGTCGCCCGAGGCCGAGGCGGCGAGCTCGGCGTGCGTGGAGACCTGGCCGGGGGAGTCCGCGATGTGCACGACCCGGGCGGGGGTGGAGGCCTCCCCAGAATCAGACTCGGCCTTGCCGCCGAACACGCCGTACCCGAGCCGGAAGTCCAGAGGCGTCCCGACCACGA
>JAWWPK010000059.1:0-2668 GCA_033854925.1 Nocardioidaceae bacterium
CAGGACGACCACTACGACGGGCTGCTGGACCGGGCCGACTTCCTGCGGCAGACCGAACGGCTGCGGCAGCGGATCACGAACCGCCGCCACATCCTGACGATCGACCCCGCACGGACGACGAAGCGAGCGGCCGTGGTGACGCCCGCGGACCCGGAGGCTGTCCGGCGGAGCTTCTTGCGCCAGCACCTGATCCGGGTCGACGTCGACCGGCACCCCCGCGGCAGCAGCATGCGGGCGCCAGCGGCCTGGCCGGATCGGGCGGCGTGCCTGGCGCTGCGCCTGCAGCTTCATTGGCAGGGAGATGACAGCACCGCGGCGTCGAGCCGGACGGACCCGGCGACGCTGTCTGTGGCCGCAGCGAGGACGACGGTCCGGCTGGGCGGCGGCGATCACCTCGCTGCTTCCAATCGCTGGAGCTGATCGCGAACGCACGCTCGGCGGGGCACCGCCTGCTGCCTGCGGTCAGGCGCGCAGGGCGGTCCGCGGCGGCCCTGAACGGTCGAGGCCGGTGCAACGTGTGCGACCAAACTGCGACCAAATGATCAAAGGCCCGACCTCCGTCTCCGGAGATCAGGCCTGTGATCTGCACTTTTGTTGTAGCGGGGGCAGTGTGCTGGTTCAGGACATCGGAATGGGGTGTCTCACGACATCGGCATAGCGTGTCGCAGGTCATCGGCATAGCCGCGGGCTCGCAGCCTGCGGAATGTCGAAGCGTCGCCTTGTCATCACCGCCGTCCTGGCCGGTCAGTCCCAGTCCGAGGTCGCCCGCACCTATGACGTCTCGCAGGGCTGGATCAGCCGGCTCATGGCCCGCTACCGCTTCGAGGGCGAGGCCGCGTTCGAGCCGCTGTCCCGGGCACCGGCCACCAGCCCAGCAGCGACGCCGCCGGACACCGTCGAGCTGGTCCTGTGGCTCCGCAAACAGCTCATCGAGGCGGGCCTGGACGGCGGTGCCGACACGATCGGCTGGCACCTGACCCACCATCACGCCACCACCGTGTCCCGGGCGACGATCAACCGGATCCTGGTCCGAGCCGGCGCGGTCACACCGGAGCCGTCCAAGCGGCCCAAGAGCAGCTACCTGCGGTTCGAAGCCGACCAGCCGAACGAGACCTGGCAGGCCGACTTCACCCACTACCGCCTCCAGGACGGCGCCCGCCGCATCAGCCACCGCGGCGGCATCCGACGCATCGAGGAAGGCACCGACGTCGAGATCCTGACCTGGCTCGACGACTGCTCTCGCTACGCCCTGTCCGTCACCGCCCACGCCCCGGTCACCGGCCCGCTCGTGCTCGCCACGTTCCGCAAAGCCGCTGCCACGTATGGCTTTCCGGCCTCGACACTGACCGACAACGGGCTGGTGTTCACCACCCGGCATGCCGGCGGCAAAGGTGGCCGCAACCATCTCGAGCACGAGCTGGGCGAGCGCAAGATCACGCAGAAGAACGGCAAGCCGAACCACCCGCAGACCCAGGGCAAGGTCGAACGCTTCCAGCAGACCCTCAAGAGGTGGCTACGCGCTCAGCCCGTCCAGCCCGCCACCCTCGCCGAGCTCCAGGCCCTCCTCGACACCTTCGTCGAGCTCTACAACCACCGCCGGCCGCACCGATCCCTGCCGCATCGCGCGACCCCCGCGACCGTCTACACGTCCCTGCCCAAGGCCGCTCCGAGCAGCGACCGCCGCGCCGACACCCACAACCGCGTCCGCCACGACAAGATCGACAAGGCCGGCAGCGTCACCCTGCGCGTCGCCGGCCGACTGCGCCATATCGGCGTCGGCCGAACCTACGCCGCAACCGACGTCATCCTGCTCGTCCAGGACCTCCACGTCACCGTCGTCAACGCCGCCACCGGCGAAATCCTGCGCGACCTGATCCTCGATCCACGCAAGGATTACCAGTCCACCGGCCGACCACCCGGACCCCAAAAGAAGTAGGCCGAACCTGCAGATTGCAGGTCCGGCCTATTCCGATGTCCCGAGACATCACATGGGTGCGCTCGGCAGGATTCGAACCTGCAACCTCTTGATCCGTAGTCAAGTGCTCTATCCGTTGAGCTACGAGCGCGTGGGGCTTGCCCCGTTGTGCTCGGACAGCATACCGACGACGGCCTTGGCGTTTTTCGAGCCGTTGGTGCCGCCTAAACTGGGCCCATCGAGACGAGGGGATCCCGCGGCGTACGCGCCTCGGCTATGGCGCTGACATCCCTGCTGGTGCTCCCTGCGTGCAGTCACACTGCGCGTTCCACGACGCCACAACCTGTCTCGGGTTGGCGGACGGCGGCCGCACAGGCCATGAGCACGGTCCGGGCGGCGGCGGCGAAGGACGAGACGTGCCGACAGATCTTGCGCACGACCACCAGCGGCCTGCGGCTGAGACTGCGCCTGTCCAACGCGATGAGCCCCGCCCCTCTGATGCTGACCTCGATCTCGGTCGGGATCCGCCGCAGCGGCGCGGCCATCGATGCGCCGCTGCCGGTGCTCGTCGGCGGCTCGGCGGAGGTTCTGATCCCGGCCGGCGCTCAGGTCACCACCGATCCGGTCGCGATGGTGGTGCCGCCGGGGGCGGACGTGGCCGTGAGCTTCGCGGTGCGGGGTACGGCGAGGCTGAGCGAGCACGCTGTCGGTGCCGCCACCGGTTGGTGCACAGGACCGGGCACCGGCGACCAC
>JAWWPK010000060.1:0-28719 GCA_033854925.1 Nocardioidaceae bacterium
GACACCGTCGTGGCGTCCCACCCGCAGGTTGTCGCGCTGCGCGACGTCGTGGGTGAGCACCACCTTGGAGTTCGCCCCCATCCGGGAGAGCACCGTGAGGAGCACGTTGCGCTCCAGCGACTGCGCCTCGTCGACGATGACGACCGCGTCGTGCAGCGAGCGGCCGCGGATGTGGGTCAGCGGGAGCACCTCGAGCATGCCGCGGGCGAGGATCTCGTCGATGACGTCGCGCGAGGTGAGCGCCCCGAGGGTGTCGAAGACCGCCTGCGCCCAGGGCGCCATCTTCTCGGACTCCGAGCCGGGCAGATAGCCGAGCTCCTGCCCGCCCACCGCGAAGAGCGGCCGGAACACCACGACCCGCTGGTGCTGGTTGCGCTCCAGCGTCGCCTCGAGTCCGGCGCACAGCGCGAGCGCGGACTTGCCGGTGCCGGCCCGGCCACCGAGCGAGACGATGCCGACCTCGGGATCGAGCAGCATCTCCAGCGCGATCCGCTGCTCGGCGGAGCGGCCGTGGATTCCGAACGCCTCCCGGTCGCCGCGGACCAGGTGGACCAGCTTGTCGGGGCCAACCCGGCCCAGCGCGGTGCCACGGTCGGAGAGCAGCACCAGGCCGGAGTGGCAGGGCAGGTCACGTGCCGCGGCGAGATCGAGGCTGCCCTCGTCGTAGAGCTCGTCGAGGTCCTGTGCGTCCAGCTCCAGCTCGGCCATGCCGGAGTAGCCGGGGTCGGAGTCGCCGATGGTCTCGCCGCGGTACTCCTGGGCGTCGAGGCCGATCGCCGACGCCTTGATGCGCAGCGGGAGGTCCTTGCTCACCAGAGTGACCGCGGCGCCCTCGTTGGCGAGGTTGTGGGCCACCGCGAGGATCCGGGTGTCGTTGTCGCCCAGCCGGAAGCCCGAGGGCAGTGAGTCGGCGTCGGTGTGGTTCAGCTCGACCCGGATGGTGCCGCCGAGGTCACCGACCGGCACCGGCTCGTCAAGTCGGCCGTGGGTGATCCGCAGCTCGTCGAGCACCCGCAGGGCGGTCCGCGCGAAGTAGCCGAGCTCCGGGTGGTGCCGCTTGCCCTCCAGCTCGGTGATGACCACGACGGGCAGCACCACCTCGTGCTCGTCGAAGCGCCTGAGCGCCCCGGGATCCGAGAGCAGCACGCTGGTGTCGAGCACGTACGTACGGACCTGCCCGGAAGTACGACGCGGCTTGGAGGACGCCTTGCTGGACGAGCTGACCTTGGTCGGCACGGTCACCCCTCGCAGACCGGCGCGCGCACTCCTCGCCCGGTCGTGGACTCATTGGCGAACGGACCGGGAGGGAGCCCGAGAGGCCGAAGTGCCGGCCCCCACGTGCGACCGGCTGGCCACTCAGTACAGAGCTGCCGCCGGTCAGGTGTGGATCGTGCTCTCGCAAGATTCGGGCCTCCCGATACGGCAAGCTTCCCCACTCGCCGATGCCGCGAACGTACGCCGCTCGAGGCGGCGGTCAGGTGCGACACGCCCGACCACAGGGTGAACGGCTTGCGAACCGCATTCGGTCCCAACGCTGGCTGCGGTGGTCTCGACAGGCTCGACCAGCGGTGGTCGCCTCAGGCGCCGAAGCGGCGCTCGCGCTGGGCGTACGCGCGGATGGCTCGCAGGAAGTCGACGCGGCGGAAGTCCGGCCAGTAGGCCTCGCAGAAGTAGAACTCCGACTTGGCGCTCTGCCAGAGCAGGAAGCCGCCCAGGCGCTGCTCCCCCGACGTACGGATCACCAGGTCGGGGTCGGGCTGGCCCTTGGTGTAGAGGTGCTCGGCGATGTGCTCGACGTCGAGGATCTGGGCCAGCTCCTCGAGCGAGGTGCCGCGGCTGGCGTGCTCGCTGAGCAGCGACCGGACGGCGTCGGTGATCTCGCGGCGGCCGCCGTACCCGACGGCGACGTTGACGAGCATCCCGTCGACGTCACGGGTGGCCTCCTCGGCGGCCTTGAGCTTCGCAGCGGTCGCAGAGGGCAGCAGGTCGAGGGCCCCCACCGGGTGCAGCCGCCAGCGGCGTTGCTCGGCCAGCGACTCGACCACCGTCTCGATGATCTGGAACAGCTCCTCGAGCTCGGCCGACGGGCGGTTGAGGTTGTCGGTCGAGAGCAGCCACAGGGTGACCACCTCGATGCCGACCTCGTCGCACCAGCCGAGCAGCGGCTCGATGTTGTCGGCGCCGGCCTGGTGCCCGTGGGCGGTGTCGCGCCCGACCGAACGCGCCCACCTTCGGTTGCCGTCGAGCATCACCCCGACGTGCTTCGGCAGGTTGTCGGGCATCCGGCGCAGCACCCGCGCCTCGTAGAGGGGGTAGATGACCCTCCGAAGGCCGCGCTTCCAGTCCGCCACGTTGATGATGGTAACGAGCCGATCGGGTGACGTTGGGCGCATCGACGCCGGAGGTACACCTCAGCCGGGTACCTTCGCGACATGAGCAACCCGATGTCCGACGCTGTGCGTGCAGGCATGGACAGCCTCCACGACTCCGTCGCGGAGGTCGCCGAGAAGCTCGACAACGTCAAGCCGAAGCTGCGCGGCTGGCTCCACCTCGGCACCGCCCCGCTGACCCTCGCGGCGGGCATCGTGCTGATCAGCCTGTCCCCCGACACCAAGACCCGGATCGGCTCGGTGGTGTTCATCGCCTCCGCGCTGGTGCTCTTCACGGTGTCGGCGATCTACCACACGGGCACCTGGTCACCGCGGGTCTGGGCGTTCCTCCGGCGCTTCGACCACGCCAACATCTTCATCCTCATCGCCGGCACCTACACGCCGTTCAGCCTGTTGCTGCTCGAAGGCACGGCGCAGCTGGTGCTGCTCACCACCGTGTGGACCGGCGCGATCCTGGGCGTGCTGTTCCGGATCTTCTGGACCGACGCCCCGCGCTGGCTCTACGTGCCGATCTACATCGCGCTCGGGTGGGCCGCGATCTTCTTCGTACCCGCGTTCTTCGAAGGCGCGACCGCGCTCGGCCTCGGCATCGGCATCGCGGTCTTCGTCCTGATCTTCGCCGGGGGTGCGCTCTACACCGTCGGCAGCGTGGTCTACGGCTTCAAGCGCCCCAACCCGTCGCCGCGCTGGTTCGGCTTCCACGAGGTGTTCCACTCGTTCACGATCCTCGCCTTCGTCTCCCACTACGTGGGCATCTCGATGGCGACGTACGCCCTGCGGTAGGCCGCCGAGGAACGAGGCGGTGCGCCGCAGGGTGTGCGTCATCGGTGGTTGAGCAGCGAGCGCGACGTCGCGAGGAACGAGCGAGGTCGCGACCGAGCGGGTCGAAACTTCCGCAGCGAAGGCACCCAACCTGCCCACGGGCGAGTTCCAGCGCGGGCTGCGGTGGTTTCGACCCGCCCGTCGCGGCTTCGTTCCTCAGCCGCGGGGCTTGCTCAACCTTCGCTCGCCCACGTCGCCCGTTCGTTCCTCACGGTCGACTGCTCGCTCCCTTGGGGATCGTGGTCCCGCGGCCGTGCAGCATCGTGATCATCGAGGCGAGCTGCTGGTCGGCCTTCTCGGTGCGGCCGAACGTCGTGAGCGCGAGCAGCGGCTTGAACCGCTGCCGGGCGATCGCCTTGGCGAAGGTGAACTCCTTGAGGCCGTCAGGCCCGTGGATCCGGCCGAAGCCGGAGGCGCCGACGCCGCCGAAGGGCAGCGACGGGATGGCGGCGAACGTGATCACGCCGTTGACGGCGGTCATGCCGGAGCGGATGCGGGAGGCCAGCTCCATGCCGCGGGCCTTCGAGAAGACCGTCGAGCCGAGGCCGTAGCGCGTCGCGTTTGTGCGCTCGATCGCCTCGTCCATGTCCGTGACCTTGGCGACGGTGACGGTCGGGCCGAAGGTCTCCTCCTGGACGGCCGCCGAGTCCTCGGGTACGTCGACCAGGATCGTGGGCTGCACGAACCGCTCGCCCACGGCGTCGGCGCCGCCGACCACGGCCCGGCCGCCGCGCGCGAGCGCGTCGTCGATGTGCCGCTTGATGACGTCGAGCTGCTTGGGCATCGTGATCGGCCCGATCTTGGAGTCCAGCCCCTCGTGGGCGGTCACCTCGCAAGCCTTCGCGGTCAGGGTCGACAGGAACTCGTCGTAGACCCGCTCGTGGACGTAGACGCGCTCGACGCCTGTGCACGTCTGGCCGGCGTTGGCGCAGGCGCCCCAGATCGCGGCGTCCGCGGCGGCCTCGATGTCGGCGTCCTCGTCGACCAGCAGCGCGTCCTTGCCACCGGCTTCGATCACGACCGGGGTGAGGGTCTCGGCGCAGGCGCCCATCACCTTCTTGCCGGTCTCGGTGGAGCCGGTGAACGCGATCTTGTCGGCGCCGGACGTGCACAACGCATGTCCGGTCTCGCCGAAGCCGGTCACCACCTGCAGCACCGGCCGGCCGACCGACTCGAGGAAGGTTCGCGCCAGCCACTCGCCGACTCCCGGCGTGTACTCGGAGGGCTTGAAGACCACGGCGTTGCCGGCGGCCAGGGCGTAACCGATCGAGCCCATCGGCGTGAACACCGGGTAGTTCCACGGCCCGATCACGCCGATCACGCCCAGCGGCTGGTACTCGACGTACGCCGCCTGGTTGGCCATCACCAGCCCGCTCGGGACCTTGCGCCGCTTGAGCACCTTCTCGGCGTGCGACGCCGCCCAGGCCAGGTGGTCGATCGCCAACGCGCTCTCGAGCATCGCGTCGCCGTGCGGCTTGCCGGTCTCCTGGTGCATCACCTCGGCGAGCTGGGCGACCCGGCGCGTCATCACGCCCTTCCAGGTCTGCAGGTGCTTCTCGCGCTCGTCGAAGGACAGCCCGCCCCACCAGGCCGCCTCCTCGTGCGCGCGGTCGACCGCGGCCTGGACCTCCTCCGCGGTGTTGACCGGGTGGGTGCCGACGACGTCGCCGGACCTCGGGTTGAGCGACTCGAACGTGGTCCCGGTGGCGATGGCGGTCAACGGTGCTCCTTGATGAGGTCTGCTGCCTTCTCGGCGATCATGATCGTGGGGGCGTTGGTGTTTCCGCGCGGGACGGCCGGCATGACGGAGGCGTCGACGACGCGCAGCCCGTCGACCCCGCGGACCCGCAGCTCGGGGTCGACGACGGCGTCCTCGCCCGAGCCCATCGCGCAGGTCGAGGTCGGGTGGTAGAGCGTCTGGCCCCACTGCCGCGCGTGCTCGACGAGGTCCTCGTCGGACGGGTCGTCCGGCAGCCGCCACGGCTTGTCGACGTACGCCGCGAGCGCGCCCTGGGTGCAGATCTCCCAGGTCCGGCGCATCCCGGCGAGCATCGCGTCGAGGTCCCCCTGGTCGTCGAAGTAGGCCGCCTCGATCTCCGGGTGCCAGGTCGGGTCGGCCGAGCGCAGCCTCAGGTGGCCCCGGCTCGCGACCGAGACGAGCGTCGGTGCGGCCGTGACCATCGCGTGCGTGGGCTCGTGCAGCCCGTTGTCGTAGAAGCCGGCCGGCGCCATGTGGATCTGCAGGTCGGGCGCCGGCAGCCCGTCGCGGCTGGCGAAGAACGCCCCGGCCTCGCCGATGTTGGAGGCGAGCGGGCCGGTGCCGCGCACCTTCCAGCGGGCGAAGTTGCGGACGTTGTTGAGCTGCGCCAGGTCGGTGATGCCGTGGGTGTGCCAGAGCATCGGCACCACGGGGTGGTCCTGCAGGTTCGCGCCGACCCCGCCCAGGTCGACCCTGGACTCGACGCCCACCTCACGGAGCTGGGAGGAAGGCCCGATGCCCGACAGCATCAGCAGCTGCGGGCTGTTGATCGCGCCGCCACAGAGCAGCACCTCGCGGGTGGCGTGCACCGTGTGCTCGGCGCCGCCCTGGCGGAAGGTCACGCCGGTCGCGCGGGTCGACCCGCCACTGGCGTCCAGCTCGACCCGCGACGCGAGGGCGCCGGTCTCGACGGTGAGGTTGGCGCGCGGGCGCGCGGGCTTCAGGTAGGCCTCGTTGGTCGACCAGCGCCGGCCCTTGCGGCAGGTGACCTGGTAGAGGCCGGCGCCCTCCTGGCTGACGCCGTTGAAGTCGTCGGTCGGCTTGTGGCCCGCGCTGACCGCGCTGTCCACGAACGCGTGGCTGAGCGGGTGCGTGTACACGCGGTCCTCGACGTGCAACGGACCGCTCTGGCCGTGCAGTGGGCTGCCGAGTCTCGAGTTCCGCTCTGCCTTCACGAAGTAGGGCAGCACGTCGTCGAAGGCCCAGCCGTGGGCGCCGTACTGGTCGCGCCACGCGTCGTAGTCGGCCCGGTTGCCGCGGATGTAGATCATCGCGTTCATCGAGGAGCAGCCGCCGAGCGCCTTCATCCTCGGCCAGTACGCGCGACGGCCGTGCAGCTGCTTCTGCTCGGTGGTCGAGTAGTTCCAGTCCCACCGGGTCTTGAACAGGCTCGCGAACGCCGCCGGGATCATCACCTCGTCGGCGTCCGCCTCGCCGCCCGCCTCGAGGAGCAGCACTGTGACCTGCGGGTCCTCGGTCAGCCGGGCGGCCAGGACCGCACCCGCGCTCCCGGCACCGACGATGACGTAGTCGTAGCTGTCGCCCGGCATGGGCCGAACCTACTCCCAGTGTCGAGACACCCTTCCGCCCAACTAGAACGTGTTCCTATGGTGGCTTCCGTGACTGTGTCCGGAAGCTGTGCCAGGCCCTTCGAGCCGCTGCGCGACCTGCTGGGCCGCAACCTCGCCGACGGGACCGACGTCGGCGCCTCGGTCGCGGTGGTCCACGACGGCGACCTGGTGGCCGACCTGTGGGGCGGCGAGGCCCGGCCCGGCGAGCCCTGGGCCGAGGACACCGTGGTGCAGGTCTGGTCGGTGTCGAAGACCATGGCCGCGCTGACGACGCTGGTGCTGGCCGACCGCGGAGTGATCGACCTCGACGCGCCGGTGTCGTCGTACTGGCCGGAGTTCCGCCGCGACGACGTGCTGGTGCGCCACCTGCTCTCTCACACGTCCGGGTACGCCGGCTGGACCGAGCCGCTCGACGTGGCCGGGCTCCTCGACCTCGAGAAGTCGGAGCGGATGCTCGCCGAGCAGGAGCCGTGGTGGGAGCCCGGGACGGCGTCCGGCTACCACATGCTCTGCTACGGGCACCTGCTCGACGGACTGGTCCGGGGTGCGACCGGCGTCCCGCTCGCCGAGCAGTTCCGGACCCTCGTCGCCGAGCCGCTGGGCGCCGACTTCCACCTCGGCGTGCCCGAGGACGTGCTGGCGCGCTGCGCGGACCTGCAGCCACCGACCGAGGCCTCTCTGGACATCGCGGCGCTGCCCGAGGGCAACTTCCTGGTCCCGACGATCGTGAACCCCGTCCTCGACGTCGTGAACCTCTGCAACACCCCCGAGTGGCGCCGGGTCTCGGTCGCCGGCGCCAACGGCCACGGCAACGCCCGTGGCATCGCCCGGGCGCAGTCGGTGGTCTCCCACGGCGGCGAGGTCGGCGGCGTACGCCTGCTGTCGGCGGAGACTCTCGAGCGCGCGTTCGAGGTCCAGGCCGACGGGCTCGACCTGGTGCTGTTCGCGCCGCTGACGTTCGGCATCGGCTACGGGCTGCCGAACGCCGTCTCGGCGCCAGCGGTCCCGAACGGTCGGGTGCTCTGGTGGACCGGCTGGGGCGGCTCGATCGTCGTGAACGACCTGGACCGGCGTACGACCGTCGCCTACGCGATGAACCGGATGGTCGACCACTTCACGTCGTCGGAGCGGACCGACGCCTACGTCCGCACGGCGTTCGAGTGCGTGGAGTCGCTGTCCCGATGAGTGGCAGCGTCAAGGTCTGCCTCATCGGCGCAGGCTGCTCCGGCATCACCACCGCGAAGCGGCTCAAGGAGCACGGCATCGACTACGACCAGTTCGAGCTGTCCGACGACGTGGGCGGCAACTGGTACTTCCGCAACCCCAACGGCCGCTCCGCCGTCTACGAGTCGCTGCACATCGACACCTCGAAGACCCGGCTCCAGTTCGAGGACTTCCCGGTGCCGGACGAGTGGCCGGACTTCCCGAGCCACCGGTTGATGCACGAGTACTTCCGCGACTACGTCGACCACTTCGGGCTGCGGGAGGGGATCTCGTTCGGCGTGGGGGTCGAGGCCGCCCGCCGTACGTCGTCCGGCTGGGACGTCACCCTCTCCACCGGAGAGACCCGGTCCTACACCGACCTCGCCGTCGCGAACGGGCACCACTGGAAGCCGCGACTGCCCGCCTATCCGGGCTCGTTCGACGGCGTACTCATGCACAGCCACTCATACCTGTCGCCGTTCCAGCCGGTCGAGATCCGGGGCAAGAGCGTGATCGTGGTCGGGATGGGCAACTCGGCGATGGACATCGCCAGCGAGCTGTCGTCGCCGTGGATGGCGTCGCGGCTCTGCGTCTCGGCGCGGCGGGGCGTGTGGGTGCTCCCGAAGTACCGCAACGGTCAGCCTGCGGACAAGGTGATGGCGCCGCCGGACGTCCCCAAGGACGTTGCTCTCGCGGCCTCGCGGGAGCTGATCCGCGGGCTGGTCGGCAACATGAGCGACTACGGCCTGCCGGAGCCGGACCACGAGCCGCTTGCTGCCCATCCGTCGGTCTCGGCGGACTTCCTCACCAGGGCCGGGTCGGGCGACATCCACCTGCTTCCGGAGATCGCTCGTCTCGACGGGCGCACCGTGTGGTTGGTGGACGGCTCCTCGGTCGAGGCGGACGTCATCATCTGCGCCACCGGCTACGAGATGTCGTTCCCGTTCTTCGACCCGGCCGACGTCGAGCTGCACCCCGACTCCGAGCACCGCTACCCGCTCTTCAAGCGGATGATCAAGCCGGGCGTCGACCACCTCTTCTTCATGGGCCTGGCGCAGTCCTCCCCCACGATCGTCAACCTGGCCGAGCAGCAGTCGAAGCTGCTGGCCGGGCTCCTGTCCGGCACCTATGCACTGCCCTCGGTCGCCGAGCAGGAGGAGACCATGCGCGCCGACGAGGCGTTCCACCTGGAGCAGTACTACGCGGCGCCGCGGCACACCATCCAGATCGACTTCGGGCGCTACTGCGTCGACCTGACGAAGGAGATCGAAGCCGGAGAGGCGCGGGCTCTTGCGGGCTCCTGATCCCAGACTGCACCACAAAGGGGCGGACATGGCGGCCAAATGCTGCACTGTCGTGGACCCGGCGGGCCACTGCACGATGTGCACCACAAAAGGGCGGACATAGCGGCCAGATGTGGTGCAGATGGCTGCTCAGCCGAGAACGGCAGCCAGGTCATCGACAGAGGTCACCGGCCGCGCGCAGACGAAGCCTCGGCAGACGTACGCCGCCGGCCGGCCGTCGACCGGCGTACGCCCGGAGAGCAGCGGTACGTCGTCACGCGGGCCGTCCGCCTCGACCACCACCGCACCGGGGTGCTGACGCGCAAGCAGCGCGAGGGCCGTGCGCTCGGCGCCGGACGGGCCGACGACGGCCACCTCGAGCGGCCCGCCGGAGACCATCGTCTGGGCGGCGGCCAGCGACCAGCCGGCGAACCGTGGCGCCTTCTCGGCCAGCGTCGCTACGGTGGCCAGCGCCTCCTCCGCGACCGTCCGGTAGCGACCCTCACCGGTCATTGCGTGCACGTCGACCAGCGCGTGGACCATCGACGACAGTCCCGATGGCGACGCGTTGTCGCCGGGGTCGCGCGGCCGGGCGACCAGCGCCTCGGCGTCGTCGGCGGTGTCGAAGAAGCCGCCGTCGGCGGCGCGGAACCGCTCGATCGCGACGTCGAGCAGGGCGCGAGCCCGGGACAGCCAGACCGCGTCCCCGGTCGCCTGCACGAGGGAGAGGAACCCGGACGCCACGCAGCCGTGGTCCTCCAGCACCCCCGCGGGGGCACCGACGATGCCGTCCCGGGAGACCCGCCGCAGCCGACCATCCACGACGTGCACCCGCCAGAGCAGCTCGCCGGCGGCGACCGCCGCGTCGACGTAGCGCTGCTCGCCGAGTCGCAGCCCGGCGTCGCAGAGCCCGGTGACGGCCAGGCCGTTCCAGGCGGCCACCACCTTGTCGTCGCGGGCCGGCCGGACCCGCTGCGCACGGGCCTCGAAGAGCCGGCGTCGCACGTCGTCGAGCAGGGCGAGGTCCTCGAAGGTCCCCGGCTCGACCAGTCGTTGCAGGGTGGAGCTGCCGTGCTCGAAGGTCCCGGCCGTCGTCACCTCGAGGGCCGCAGCCGCCCAGGCGCCGTCATCCGGGCCGAGCACCTCGATGAGCTGGGCCGGGGTCCACGCGTAGAACTTGCCCTCGACCCCCTCGCTGTCGGCGTCCAGCGCCGAGGCCAACCCGCCCTCAGCGGTGCCCAGCTCGCGGAGCATGAAGTCGGCGGTCTCGCGGGCGACCCGGTCGCAGAGCGGACCGCCCACCCGCGCGTAGAGGCCGAGCAGCTGGGCGTTGTCGTAGAGCATCTTCTCGAAGTGCGGCACCACCCAGGAGGCGTCGACGGAGTAGCGCGCGAAGCCGCCGCCGAGCTGGTCGTAGATGCCGCCGCGAGCCATCGCCTCGAGGGTGTCCAGCAGGATCCCCCGCACACCGCGACGGCACAGGAACTCCAGCACCATCGACGGCGGGAACTTCGGCGAGGTGCCGAAGCCACCGTTGACGCCGTCGTACTCCCGCTCCAGCAGGCTCACCGCGCCGGCCAGGGTCTCCTCGGTGATCGCTGCGGCCGCCAGCGCCGTGACCCGCCCCAGGTGCTCGCGCAGCTTGCCGGCCACGCGCTGCACGTCCTCGGGCTTGGTCTGCCACGCGTCGGTCAGCGCCTCGAGCACCTGCCGGAAGCTCGGCTGCCCGTGCCGCGGCTGGTCCGGGAAGTAGGTGCCGGCGAAGAACGGGTTCCCGTCGTGGTCGAGCACGCACGTCATCGGCCAGCCGCCGTGGCCGGTCATCGACGTGGTCGCGTCCATGTAGACGGCATCCACGTCGGGTCGCTCCTCGCGGTCGACCTTGATGCTGACGAAGTGCTCGTTGAGGTACGCCGCGGTCGCCTCGTCCTCGAACGACTCGTGCGCCATCACGTGGCACCAGTGGCACGCGGCATACCCGATGCTCAATAGCACCGGCACGTTCCGCTGCCGTGCCTCCTCGAACGCAGCCGGCTCCCACTCCCACCAGTCGACCGGGTTGTCGGCGTGCTGGAGAAGGTACGGCGAGGTCGCCTTCGCCAGTCGATTGGCCACCCGGCCAGCCTGTCAGGTGCCCGGGCATGATGAGTGGCGTGGCTGCGCCTGACATCGACCCCGCCGCTGACCGCGCTGCGATCGCGGACCTCGTTCAGACCTACTTCGAGGCCTTCACCTCGGGCCCGGGCTGCGAAGCGCGGATGGACGCGCTTCGCACGACCTTCCTGCCCCAGGCCGTGATCGTGCGCACGGGTGGCGGTGAGCCGGCCGTCTACGACGTGGACGGATTCATCGCGCCCCGGCGGACGATCCTCACCGACGGCACCCTCGAGGAGTTCCACGAGTGGGAGCTGTCCGGCCACACCGAGCTGTTCGGCGACATCGCCCACCACTTCTGCAGCTACGCGAAGGAGGGCGTCCAGGCCGGCGAGCAGTTCGCCGGGCGCGGAATGAAGACCCTCCAGCTGGTGCGGACGGCTGCGGGGTGGCGGATCAGCGGCGCAGCCTGGGACGACGAGCGCGAGGGGCTCAGCGTTGCCGACGGCTGAGGCTCACCAGCCGAGCGCCGGGGTCTGGGCCCTCTGGCGGCTGCTTGTTCGGCCGACCCCCACCGAGGCCGAGGCGTCGTCCAACCGATCCAAGCTGGGTGCGCTCAGCAGTGCGGCCCAGGCTGCGAACATGGACCCAGCCCCAGAAGAGCAGCGCGACGCGGTCGTCGGGGCCGTGCGCCGACTGGCCAAAGGAACATGACGATGACCGACCTGGACCTGACCACGTTCAAGGCCCTGAGCTTCGACTGCTACGGCACCCTGATCGACTGGGAGGCCGGCATCGCGGCCGTGCTCGCGCCGTGGGCACGCGAGCAGGGACTCGACCTGACCGACGAGCAGCTGCTGCTCGCCTACGCGGACAACGAGGCCGCCGTCGAGCGAGAGACTCCCACGGCGCTCTATCCCGACGTGCTGGCCAGCGCCTTCGCCCGCACCGGGGACCAGCTCGGCCGTCCGGTCAGCGACGAGTGGGCCCAGCGGCTGGGCAGCTCGGTCCCGGACTGGCCGGCGTTCCCCGACTCGGCGGACGCCCTGGCCCGGCTGGCCGAGCACTACCAGCTCATCATCCTGTCCAACGTGCACCGCGACGGCTTCGCCGGCAGCAACGAGCGCCTGCACGGTGACTTCGCCGCCATCATCACCGCCGAGGACGTCGGCGCCTACAAGCCGGCCGAGAACCACTTCCGCGCCCTCGACACCACCCTCTCCGAGCTCGGCGTGGACCGCAGCGAGCTGCTGCACGTGGCCCAGAGCCTGTTCCACGACCACGTCCCGGCGCGGCGAGAGGAGCTGGCGTCGGTGTGGATCAACCGTCGTCACGACCGCGCAGGGTGGGGCGCCACTCCTGAGCCGTCCGAAGCCTGGAGCTACGCGCTGGAGCTCGCCTCGATGGGTGACTTCGCGGACGCCGTCGACCGGGCCTTCTCGTGATGGAGTGCCAGCTCGTCTAATACTGTATCTTGATAAGATCACTACAGTATTAGGAGGCAGGCGATGCTGAAGCCCGAACTCACCGAGACCCCCGAGACCCCCGAGGCCCGCGAACAGCGCCGCCGCGAGGCGAGCGTGCGCTACAGCCGCTACGTGCAGGACCTCCTCGACCGCCGGGCCGACCTGCAAGGCGTCTCCAAGCTGGCCGACCTGATCTCCGACGCCACTCGCTGGGCCGCCTGACGAGCACTAGGCGGTCAGCCAGGACTCCCCCGAGAGCACCCGTGCGACCAGGCCCCGCGCGAGAGCCGGTTCGTCGAGCAGCACCGCGGCCGTGAACGAGGCGGCGTACCGGTCGAACGCCGAGCCGTGGCGGAGCATCGCGTGCTTGCCGTCGGGGATGCGGATGAAGCCGACCGAGGTACGCCGCGCGAGCCGGCGGGCGACCGCCTCGGACTTGTTGATCGAGGCGATCCGGTCGCGGCCGCCGTGCACGAACAGCACCGACCGGCCGGACAGGTCCGGGTCGTCATCGGGGTAGAGCCACGGGTTGAGGACCGCCACCGAGCGGACGGCCGGGTCGTCGCCGGCGACCAGGGCGGCCCGCCCTCCGAGGGAGTGGCCGACCAGCCCCACCGGGGCCGCCGGGTAGCGCGCCGACACCTCCTCGATCGCCCACTCGCAGTCTGCGACCGGGGTGTGCGTGGTGTCCCAGCCGCGGAAGGTGTTGAGCAGCCGGTAGACGGCCAGCCGCCCTCGCGCGGCTGCCGCGCAGGCCCGGGCGGTCGGGATCATCCGGACGACGGACAGCTGGCCGGGGCTGACCCGGACGCCGTCACCGCGCGACGCGCCGCCGTGCAGGACGAGCACGACGGCCTCGGCGGACCTGGGCTCGTGCACCGGCACGAGCACGGGAGAGGCCTCCACTAGAGACCCACTAGGAGGCGGAGTGGTTCTCGGGCTCGGCCCCGGCGTCCTCCGGCGACTCGTCGTCGCTGCCGTAGACCCCGGCGTCCTCGGCCTCCTGCGCCTTGCGGAGCTGCTTGACCAGGCTGAAGGCGAGCACCACCACCGCAGCGATCAGCAGCAGGAACAGCACGAACGCCGTCCAGCCGGCCTTCACGTCCTCGTCCTTCGGCATCTTGTCCGTGGCCCGCGCGATCAGGTCGGCGACGGGGAACAGGACGGCTGCGACGGACATGGCTCCAGTCTCTCAGGAGGGGTCTGCAGGCTCGAGGGGGGAGATGCCCGCGAACAGGTCGTCCTCGGGCACCGGGCTGTCGACGTACGACGTGACCAGCTCGAAGTCCTCGGTCGGCCACACCTCGACCTGGAGCTCCCGGGGGATGGCGAACCAGAACCCGTCAGGGTCGATCTGCGTGGCGTGCGCGAGGAGCGCCTGGTCACGGACCCCGAAGTAGTCGGCACAGGGCACCCGGGTGGTGATCCGGGCGTCCCACTCCGGCTCCTTCTTCCACTCCTTGAGCCGCTCCTCCCACGGCGACTCGAGGCCGTGGGCGATCATCGCGTCGTGGATCGCCTGCATCCGCGGCCGGTTGAACGAGTGGTGGTAGTAGAGCTTCTGCACCTGCCACGGCTCACCGAGCTCCGGGTAGCGCTCCGGGTCGCCGGCGGCCGCGAAGGCCTCGAGCGAGATCTCGTGGCACTTGATGTGGTCGGGGTGCGGGTAGCCGCCGCGCTCGTCGTACGTCGTCATCACGTGCGGCTTGAACTCGCGGATCAGCCGGACCAGCGGCGCGGCCGCCTCCTCCAGGGGCACCAGCGCGAAGCAGCCCTCGGGCAGGGGCGGTTTCGGGTCGCCCTCCGGCCAGCCGGAGTCGACGAACCCGAGCCAGTCCTGCCGGATGCCGAGGATGTCGCGCGCCCGCTCCATCTCCTGGCGGCGGATCTCGGCCATGTTCGCGAGCACCTCGGGGCGGTCCATCTTGGGGTTGAGGATCGAGCCGCGCTCGCCGCCGGTGCAGGTCGCGACGTGGACGTTGACGCCCTCCGCGACGTACATGGCGGTCGAGGCCGCGCCCTTGCTCGACTCGTCGTCGGGATGGGCGTGCACGTGCATCAGCCGGAGTCCGGCCCGGGGTCCAGCGGTCACCGGTCCAGCCTAGGTGCGACCCTTACCGGGTGAGCGCGCAGGACACCCCGGTCGACCGGATGGCCGAGCGGTACGGCGCACCCGCACCCTGGCGGCGCCGCGCTCTGATCACGGCCTCGGTCGCGTTGGCGGTGGTGTTCCTGGCCTGGCTCGCGTGGGCCGTCTACGAGCACGCGACCCCACAGGTCACCTCCGAGCTCGAGACCTTCTCGATCGAGGACGACCACGCCGTCACCGCGGTGCTCGTCGTCTCCCTCGACAACGCCGACGTGAAGGCCTCCTGCACGCTCCGGGCCTACGCCGAGGACCACTCGACGGTCGGCGAGCTCACCTTCACCCCCGACCCGAGCAAGGGGCGGCGGCAGGTGGAGACGATCCGGACCGAGCGGCGTGCGACGTCCGTGGAGAAGGTCGGCTGCACCGCCCCGGGCCAGGACCAGCCCCGATGAAGCGCTGCTCAGCTCGCATTCACGGTTCGACTTAGCCCCTGCGGCGCTTCACGGCTAGACTTGCCCGTCTGGTCGTCCCGCGACGCCCCCAGCCGCAGGCACCGAAGGCCGTCAGGACGAAGCCAGCGACACCGGCGTGAACCCCCGCCTGAACGGGTACGCCCTACCGATCCATCGAGACACCGCGCAGGAGTACACCCATGACTCAGCAGACCGAGCAGCAGGGCCCCATCTGGCTGACCCAGAAGGCGTTCGACAAGCTGACCGCGGAGCTGGAGGACATGAAGGGTCCCCGCCGCCAGCACATCGTCGGCCGGATCAGCTCCGCGCGCGAGGAGGGCGACCTCAGCGAGAACGGCGGCTACCACGCCGCCCGCGAGGAGCAGGGCAAGCTCGAGGGCCAGATCCGCCAGCTCGAGTACGTCCTGCTGCACGCCGAGACCACGGTCCCGGGCGACGACGGTGTCGTGGCCGCCGGCAAGGTCGTGACCTACAAGTTCGAGGGCGACAAGGACGACGAGGCGGAGACGATCCTGCTCGGCGCGCGCGAGAACGAGGAGTACGTCGACGGCCTCACCGTCTTCTCGCCCCAGGCCCCGCTCGGCGCGGCGCTGCTCGGCGCCGAGACCGGCAGCGTGGTCGAGTTCACCGGCCCCAACGGCCGCACCAACAAGGTCGAGGTCGTCTCGGCGGTGCCGTACAAAGACTAGCTATTCGATGACCCGGTAGCCGCGCTCGCGGAGCCGGGCCAGCACCTGCTCGGAGTGCTGCGGGCCGCGGGTCTCCAGCTGCAGCTGCACCTCGACCTCGTCGAGCAGCAGGGTCGGCGAGATCCGCTCGTGCATCACCTCGAGCACGTTGGCGCCGCTGGCACCCACCTCGGTGAGCAGCCGGGCCAGGCCGCCCGGGCTGTCCGGGATGGTGACGTGCAGGTTGAGGTAGCGGCCGGCCGATGCCATGCCGTGCCGGATCACCTTGCCGAGCAGCAGCGGGTCGATGTTGCCGCCGGAGAGCACCGCGACCACCGGCGCCGTGAAGTCGTGCGGGGAGTCGAGCAGCGCAGCCACGGCCGCGGCGCCGGCGGGCTCCACCACCATCTTGGCCCGCTCGACCAGCGCCAGCAGGGCTCGCGAGAGCGACTCCTCCGACACGGTGCGGATCTCGTCGACGTGGTTGCGCACCTCGGTGAAGGGGATGTCCCCCGGCAGGCCGACCGCGATGCCGTCGGCCATCGTCTTCATCGCCGGGAGCTGGACCGGCGACCCGTGCGCCAGCGAGTCCGGGTACGCCGCGGCGCCGGCCGCCTGCACGCCCACGACGCGCACGTCGGGGCGGAGCTCCTTGATCGCCAGGGCCACGCCCCCCAGGAGTCCGCCACCGCCGGTCGGCACCAGCACCGTCTTCACCTCAGGGGCCTGCTCCAGCACCTCGAGACCGAGGGTGCCCTGCCCAGCAACGATGTCTACGTGGTCGAACGGGTGGATCAGGACCGCCCCCGTCTCCTCGGCGAACCGTCGTGCCCCGATCAGCGACTCCTCGAGCACGTTCCCCTCGAAGACCACGTCGGCGCCGTACGCCCGGGTTGCCCGCTCCTTCGGGATCGGCGCGCCCTCGGGCATGAACACGGTGGACTTGATGCCGAGCAGCTGGGCGGCGAGGGCGACCCCCTGCGCGTGGTTGCCGGCCGAGGCCGCCACCACGCCGCGGGCCCGCTCCTCGGGAGTCAGCCGGGAGATGCGGACGTAGCCGCCGCGGATCTTGAACGAGCCGGTGCGCTGGAGGTTCTCGCACTTGAGCCAGACCGGGCCGCCGACCAGGGCCGAGAGCCACCGCGACTGCTCCATCGGCGTCACGATCGCCACGTCGCGGATCACCTCGCGGGCCGCCTCGACGTCCTTGAGGGTCACCATGCACGTCTCGGAGTCAGCCACCGACCGCACCGTCCTCGGGGTCATCGGAGTCACCGGGCGACTCCGGCTGCTCCTTGACCAGGGAGGTCTCCCCGGTCTCCTCGTAGTCCTCGGCGAGCTCCTCGACCGGATCGTCGCCCGGTTCGGTGTAGGCCGCAAGGTGCTCCGCCACGGCGTTGACCGCCGCGGCCAGCGGGACCGCGACCAGTGCGCCGGCAACACCCGCGGTGACCACTCCGGTGCCGATCGCCAGGATCACGCCCAGCGGGTGGACCGAGACCCAGCGACCCATCAGGAACGGCTGCAGCACGTGACCCTCGAGCTGCTGGACGCCGATCACGACAGCCAGCATGATCAGCGCCCGGATCGGGCCCTGGTCGACCAGGGCAACCATGACGGCGACCGTCCCGGCGACGGTGGCTCCGACGATGGGCACGAACGCACCGAGGAAGACCAGGACGCCGATGGCCAGCGAGAAGGGCACGCTCAGCACCGCCGCGCCGATCCCGATCAGGAGCGCGTCGGTCGCGGCGACGATGACGGTGGCCCGCACGAACTGGGTCAGCGAGATCCAGGCCACTCGCCCCGAGCTGTCGACACGCTCGCGGGCCGCGCGCGGCGACAGCCGGACCACCCAGGCCCAGATCCGGCTGCCGTCGGACAGGAAGAAGAACGTCGAGAACAGCACGATGAAGAAGCCGGCCAGGATGTGGCCGACCGCGGTGCCCACCTCGGTGAGCTTGCCGACCACCCCGCCCTGCTGCGTCTGCTTGCTGATCCCGTCCTGGACCCGCTGGATGTAGTCGTTGATCTGCGAGTTCGACGCGTGCAGCGGCCCGGTGCGGAGCCAGTCCTTGATCTTCTGCAGCCCCTCCACGGTCGAGTCGGCCAGGTCGGAGGCTCCGTTGGCCACCTGCTGGCCGGCGAACGTGAGCAATGACGCGACTAGAGCGATCGTGACGATGACGACGAGGATCGAGGCGACGCTCCGGCGGATGCCGACGCTGACCAGCCAGTCCACGATGGGTACGACGAGCGCCGTGATCAGCAGGGCGACCACGACCGGGATGACGATGACCGCGAAGAACGAGATCAGGTAGCCGACGAGGGCGGCGGCAGCAGCGATGACGAGCAGCCGCCACGACCACGCGGCGGCCAGGTCGACGCCGTAGGGCACCTCGGCGCGGGAGAAGTTCGAGGTGCCGGCCGCGATCTCGACCGGCTGGGGCTCGCGCTCCTGGCGACGCATCGCAGCCCACTGGTGGGCCAGCCGGGAGGCGACGCCCTCGCGGTGCGCCTGCGCCGTCGACGGCTCGGCGACGTCGTCGCGACCAGCCGGGGCACCGTCGTGGTCGCTCACGGCGACAATCTATCCACGATCCGCTAGCAGGCCCGCCACGAGCCGGTACGCCGCGTCGGGGTGCTCGGCGGCCAGCAGCCCGGCGGCGGCGAGCACGTAGTCGGAGTCGACCACCACCCGGGCCCCCTCGGGCAGCTGCCAGTCACCGTCTCGTCCGATGCTCGGGCCGAGGACCCGGTCGGCCACGCCGTCGCGGCCGTGCCGGAGGACGCCGCCGGAGCCGACCACCAGGCCGACCTCGCGCAGGTCGACGCCGGTGCGCTCGATGACCCGGCCCTCCGGGCTGACCACGACCTTGGATCGTCCGGCGTGCCTTCTCAGGGCGAGACCGACCGCGGCGCGGGCGATGGCCTCGTCCTCGTCGCGCTCCTGGTCGGAGGTGGGGAGGAAGCCGGGGTCCGACCGCCTCGTCCGGGCCGCCTCCTCGAGGTCCGGGAGCCCGGCCTCGTCGACGGTAGAGATCGCGGACCAGCGCATGCCGAGGTCGCCCTCGACGGTGCGGGTGACAGGGGTGGGCGCCACGACGTCGCGGGCCAGCTCCGCCTGCTCCGGGTCGACCTCGACGACGGAGTGCACGTCGGTGGTGGCGCCGCCGACGTCGACGACCACGACCTCGCCGGCCGCGGTGGCGAGCAGCTCCACACCCGTCAGCACCACATCCGGGGTCGCGCCCCTCACCATGGCGGTGAAGTCAGCGCGCCCGCTCAGGTGCTTGCCGCCGATGACGTGGGACAGGAACACCTCGCGGATCGCGTTGCGCGCGCTGGTCGGCGCCAGGACGCCGATCCGCGGCACCACGTTGTCGGCGAGCACGTGCGGGACCTCGCCGAGGATGGCGCTGACCTCGTCGCGCGCATCGACGTTGCCGGCCACGACGGTCGGGCCGCGCCAGCCGCTGTCCTTGAGCGCCTGGGCGGCGCGCAGGATCGGCGCGGGGTTGCCGCCGTCCGTGCCGCCGGTGAGCAGGACGACGTCGGGCGCGTCCTCGGTGAGGTCCAGGTCGTCCCCCCGCGCCACGGCGCGGACCGTGACGACCTTGCCGCCACTGGAGAGCGCAACCCGGCGCCCGGCCTCCGCGGTGACCAGCTCCTCGTTGCCGACCACGGCGACCCGGAGCCCGCCGCCGGCGCTGGAACACGCCAGCACCTCGGCCATGGTCGCGTGTGGGTCCGCCTCCGCGAGCTCCGCCAGGCACACGTCGTACCCGTCGAGGACGTCGGTGTCGATGGTGGTGCGGTGCTCGGCGCCGGCGACGACCTGCCCCGTGACGAGGTCGACGAGCAGCGCCTTGGTGAACGTCGAGCCGAAGTCGACGCAGACCGCGAGCCGGCTACCCAAGTGCCTGATCGAGGTCGGCGAGCAGGTCGTCGACGGTCTCGATCCCGACGCTGAGCCGCACCAGGTCGGCGGGCACCTCGAGCTCGGTGCCGGCCACGCTGGCGTGCGTCATCCGGCCGGGGTGCTCGATCAGGGACTCGATGCCGCCGAGCGACTCGGCCAGCGTGAACACCTTGGCCCGGTTGCAGACCTGGAGCGCCTGCTCCTCGCCCCCCTTGGCGCGGAAGGAGACCATGCCGCCGAAGCGGGACATCTGCTGTGCTGCGACCTCGTGGCCGGGATGCTCGGCCAGCCCCGGGTAGAAGACGTGCTCGACCCGCTCGTCGCCGGTGAGGAACTCCACGACCTTCTCGGCGTTGTCGCAGTGCCGCTCCATGCGGACCGCGAGCGTCTTGAGGCCACGCAGGGTGAGCCAGGCGTCGAACGGACCGGCCACCGCGCCCATGGCGTTCTGGTGGTAGCCGACGTTCTCGGCCAGGTCGAGGTCGCGCACGACGACCGCGCCGCCGACGACGTCGCTGTGCCCGCCGGCGTACTTCGTCGTGGAGTGGATGATGACGTCGGCCCCGAGGGTCAGCGGCCGCTGGAGGTACGGCGTCGCGAAGGTGTTGTCGACGACGAGCAGCGCCCCGGCCTCGTGGGCGAGGTTGGCCAGGGCCGCGATGTCGGCGATTCCGAGCAGCGGGTTGGTCGGGGTCTCGACCCAGATCATCCTGGTCTGGTCGGTGATCGCGCCCTTGACGGCCGCCAGGTCGGACAGCGCGACGGGCGTGTGCGCGACCCCCCAGCGTTGCAGCACCTTGTCGAAGAGCCGGTGGGTGCCGCCGTAGGCGTCGTTGGGGAACACCACGTGGTCGCCCGGGTCGAGCAGGCCGCGCGCGAGCGTGTCCTCGGCGGCCAGGCCGGACGCGAACGCGAACCCGCGCTCACCCTCCTCGAGAGCCGCGAGAGTGTCCTCCAGAGCGGTCCGGGTCGGGTTGGCGGAGCGGCTGTACTCGTAGCCGCCGCGCAGCCCGCCGACGCCGTCCTGCTTGTAGGTCGTGGTCGCGAAGATGGGCGGGATCACCGCTCCGGTCGTCGGGTCCGGCTCCCAGCCCGCGTGGATCGCACGCGTCTCGAAACCAGACTTCTCCCGGTGTTCCTGGCTCATCCCGCGAGGGTATCCACCGCCCGGGCTCGATTCGTCTGCGGTACGGCGTGGAATCCGCCGCTCACCCCCTCAGACGAATCGTGGAACGTAACGCTCATCGGGGGTGTTGGACACTGTGCGAGGACCCGATCGTGGGCCCCGCAGAACCGAAGGAGATCCCGTGTCCATCTTCTCCCGCTACAAGTCCTCCCTCGTCGAGCCCGAGCAGGCCCTGCCCGGCCGCTCCGAGCGGGTGTTCCCGATCCCGGCCCGGCACCGCGTGCTGGACGCGCCGGTGATGACCGACGAGGTCCCGGAGGGCTACGAGGTCGCGATCTTCGGCCTCGGCTGCTTCTGGGGAGCCGAGGAGATCTACTGGCAGACCCCCGGGGTCTGGTCGACGTCGGTCGGCTACGCCGGCGGCAGCACCCCGAACCCGTCGTACGAAGAGGTCTGCAGCGGCCGCACCAACCACACCGAGGCGATCCGGATCGTCTTCGACCCCAAGGTCGTCTCGTACGCCGACCTGGTGAAGAGGTTCTTCGAGGTCCACGACCCCACCCAGGGCTTCCGCCAGGGCAACGACGTCGGCACCCAGTACCGCTCGGCGATCTACTTCACGACGCCCGAGCAGGAGCAGGTGGCACGTGACCTCACCGGGATCTACGGGGCCGAGCTGACCAAGCGCCGCCTCGGCGAGATCACCACCGAGATCCGGCCGGCCAGCGAGACGCCGTACTACTACGCCGAGGACGCGCACCAGCAGTACCTCGCGAAGAACCCGTTGGGCTACCGCTGCCACGCCAACACCGGGGTGAAGTTTCCCGCGTAGGGCTGTCGTTTCCACCGGACGCCGTTCGTAGCGTGGGTGGAGGCGGACAGCGGGTCCGCCAGAGCCAAGGAGCAGCCATGCCCGAATACCTCATCTACTTCAACCAGCAGTGGGTCGGCGACCACCCCGAGGAGTGGTTCCGCGGGCGCGGGCCGCTCGCGATGGCGGTCGTGGACGAGATGAAGGCTGCCGGCGTGTACGTCTTCGCCGGGGGGCTGGAGGAGGAGGACGGTCCGGTCTACAGCGCGGACGCCACCAGTGGCTCCGTGATGATCACCGACGGACCGTACGTCGAGACCAAGGAGTGGGTGGGCGGGTTCGCCCTGGTGAACGTGGCCGATGACGAGGCCGCCAAGATGTGGGCGGGCAAGGTCGCGGAGGCATGCGGCTGGCCCCATGAGGTTCGCCGCTTCAAGCCGCAACCTCAGGCCGACTGACGTTGGCAGGTCGTCATGCGGATGGAGCACCTGGGTGCTCTGTCCCCATGGCGTGAACGCCGCCGGAAGGTCCGCTCAGACGATGGAGTTCGCCTCGACCTTCGCCAGCATCTCGTGCAGGTGATCGCGCATCTGGTCCCGGTGCGTCTGCTCGGTCTCCCGAAGCGTGGCGATCTCGTCGTTCGCCTCGGTGCGCGACTGCTCGAGCTCGGAGCGGACGCGCTCCGCCTCGCTCCGCGCCTCCGTCAGGAGCTCGTCGGCCTCTTCGCGGGCGGACGCCCTCATCTCGTCCGCCTCGGCCTGGGCCTCGGTCAGGAGCTGGTCGGCGTTGCGCGCCGCGATCTCCAGGAGGCGGGCCGCTGCGGACGAGCTGTCCCCGGCCGGCGACGACGTGGCGATCGGTGCCGCGGTCGGCTCGATGACCTCGGCCTCGGTCGGCTCGGTCACCTCGATCTCGGCTGCTGTCGGCTCGATGGCGATGGTCGGGTCGACCATCAAGTCTTCGTAGGTGCTGCTCATGTCTCCCCCAACGTTGTGCCCCGCCGACAGTGCGACGGTGGCGTGGCCCGGCTGACCAACCGCCGGTGGTGCCCCCTCCGCACCGGTGCGATGTGTACTTGCCGACAAGTGTGTGGTAATGGGCCTTGCCCGTCCCTGAAATGCCGGAATCAGTGCCGGGCACCGGCTCCCGCGACGTCGGGAGCGTTGGCCCTGACTCCCGGGAACACGGGCGGCCTAACCTCGCCACATGATCCTTGTGGCAGGCGGGACCGGTGACCTCGGAGGTCGCGTCGTACGACGACTCATCGGGGCGGGCTCGGAGGTCCGCTGCCTGGTTCGTCCCGGCACCGACGGCGCCGGCCTGCGGGGGCTGGGCGCGGAGGTCGCTGTGGGTGACCTGACCGACCCCGCGTCATTGAAGGACGCCTGTCAGGGGGTCACGACGGTGGTCGCCACGGCGACGACGATCGCGCGACGGCTGGCCGGAGCACGTCGCCCGACGATCCGTGAGGCCGACGAGGAGGGCATGGCCGCCCTGGTCGGAGCGGCTGAGGCTGCGGGGGTGGAGCGGTTCGTGTACCTCTCCTTCCCGGGCATCGACAAGTCGCTCAACACGCCCCTGGAGCGAGCCAAGCTGGCCATCGAGAAGCGGCTGGAGGCGTCACCGATGCGGCCGGTGGTCATCCGCGCCGACGCCTTCCAGGAGATCCACTTCGGGGCTGCGGCACGATTCGACGTGGCCGCCGGAAAGATCGCGATCATCGGCAGGGGAGACAGCAAGCGGCGCTGGATCAGCACCGACGACGTGGCCACACTGGTCGCATCGGTGGCGGTGGAGCCGGACCCGCCCAGACTGATCACCGTCGGTGGGCCGGAGCCGATGACGAAGAACGAAGCGGTGGCGCTCGTCGAGCAGGTGACCGGCCGCCGGATGAAGGTCCAGCACATGCCTCGACCCGTGGCCCGGCTCGCGGCCCGACTGCTGGACAAGAGGAACGACGGGCTGGCGTCGGTCTTCGGAGCCGGTCTCCTGCAGGACATCTACCCGGCGGACTGGGACGACGAGCCACTGCGGCAGCGCGGCATCACACCCAGGTCCGCCAGCGACTTCCTCCACGAGCAGGCGCGTCGGCTCTGACGACGGGCCCGGGTTCAACCGATGGAGTTTGCTTCCACCTTCGCCAGCATCTCCTGCAGGTGGGTCTGCATCCGCTCACGGTGCTCACGCTCGGTCTGCCGCAGGTCGGCGATCTCGCGGCTGGCCTGACTCCGCGACTCCTCGGACTCCGCGCGGATCTTCTCGGCCTCGAGGCGAGCCTCGCCCAGCAGCCGGTCGGCCTCGGCCTGCGCGGCCGAGGTCACGCTCTCGGCCTCGGCATGGGCGGCCGACTTCACGCTCTCGGCCTCGGCCTTGGCTTCGGTCAGTAGCTCGTCCGCGTTGCGGGCGGCGATCTCCAGCAGGCGCGCCATGCCGTCCGAGGCAACTTCAGGCTTGTCGTCGAAGGCGGTCATGTCGTCCCCCCAAGGGTGTCATTCCCCATGGCATCACGCGGCTCGGCGGCAAGGTCTGGGCCCCCGTGACCTCCCGGCGAGGCGTTCGCGCCGCCATGGGTCGTCACCAGTGTGTGCCAAGCGCGCCTTGTTGTCGCGCATTTCCCCTGCCCGCGAGCCAGCCGGTCAGCTGACCTCGGTCGCGTCAACCTGCTCCAGCAGCACGTCGATGTGCTCGCGGACCCGCTCGTGGCGCTCTCGGCGGGCCTGCCGAAGCCGCGAGATGTCCTCGTCGATCCGGGCCCGCGAGTCCGTCAGGGCCACGCGCACCCGTTGCGCCTCGTGGCGTGCGGCAGCCTGGATCTGATCGGCCTCGGCCTGGGCTCGGGACCTCATCTGCTCGGCCTCTGCCCGGGTCTGCTCCAGCAGCTCCTCGGCGTCCGCCTTGACCTGCTCGGACGTCGAGCGGGCCGCTGCCAGCAGAGCATCGACCTCCGCCCGGGCGACCGCCTTGACCCGAGCGGCCTCGTCCCGGGCCTTCGCCGACAGCTGGTCGGCCTGCGCCTGCGCCTCCGTCAGCGTGCGCTCGGCGTCCTCCCGAACGTCGCACTTCGCCTGCTCGGTCTCGTGCCGGGCCTGCGCCCACAGCTGCCCAGCATTCTCCTGGGCGACCGTCGTCACCTGCTCCGCCCGGGTATGCGCATCGGCGATCACCTGCTCGGCCTCGGCCTCGGCCGAGGCCTTGAGCCGCTCGGCCTCGTCCTGGCCCTCCGCGACCAGCTGGTCTGCCACGTCCCGGGCGATCAGCTTCATGTCGCGGAGCTCGTCCCGGGCGCCGGCCAGCAGCTGGTCCCCCTCAGCCCGGGCCTGGGCCTTGACCTGCTCGATCTGGTCGCGGGCCTCCGCCAACAGCTGGTCAGCCTCGGCGCCGGCGGCGGCCTTCACCTGCTCGACCTCGCCCCGGGCATCCGCCAGCAGCTGGTCGGCGTCCGCACCAGCCGCCGCTCTCGTCTGCTCGTTCGCGGCCCAAGCCTTGGCCAGCAGGTGGTCGCTCTGGGCCCGAGCGAGAGCCTTGATCTCCTCGGCTTCCGCGTTCGCTTCCGCCAGCAGCTCGTCGGCGTTCTGCGCAGCGAGCGCAAGAAGGCGCGCCACCCCATCCATGACCGGGTCGGCATCCAGGCCCGCGTCCGACTCCGGGCCGCCGTTGCTGTCGCCGTTGTTGCCGCCGGCGTCGAGGTCGGTCTCGGCCGGGTCGAGCGCCAGGTCGTCGAAAATGCTACTCATGTCTTCCCCCCTTGCGGGCGAACCCGCCTGCACACTGTTGGGGACCTGGACCGATCGCCCCGAGCTCGCCGGTGGTGCCTCCACACCGGTCCGAATGTGCGTCCGGGAAGTGTCCGCGCAGGTCACACCGCGTGTCCAGAGGTGACCGGCACCGGTCTGTACACCTGGGCGGACAGGTGGGGCGTGTCGGACGGCCGCGCCGACCGCCATGGCCGGTCAGGGAGAATGGGAGCCATGCCCGATCGCGACCTCCCTCGCAAGGCCGCCGCGCGTACGGCGCGGCTGGCGGCCCTGCCCTTGGGCTACGCCGGCCGGACCGCGATCGGGCTCGGGAAGCGGCTGGGCGGGGCGTCGGCGGAGACGGTGCTGAACGAGATCCAGCAGCGCACCGCCGAGCAGCTGTTCCGGACCCTGGGTGAGCTCAAGGGCGGGGCGATGAAGTTCGGGCAGGCGCTGAGCGTGCTGGAGGCGGCGCTGCCCGAGGAGATCGCGGGTCCCTACCGTGAACAGCTGACCAGGTTGCAGGACGCCGCGCCGCCGATGCCGACCCAGACCGTCCGCGACCAGATCTCGAAGAGCCTCGGTCCGGACTGGCAGGCCCAGCTGGTCTGGCTGGACGGCGGACCGACCGCGGCGGCGTCGATCGGCCAGGTGCACAAGGGCCGCTGGCACGACGGTCGTGATGTCGCGGTCAAGGTGCAGTACCCCGGCGCCGGTGAGGCGCTGATGTCCGACCTGCGCCAGATCGGTCGGCTCGGCCGGACGGTCGCGCCGCTGGTGCCGGGCGTCGACATCAAGCCGCTCGTCGAGGAGATGCAGGCACGCGCGGTCGACGAGCTCAACTACGAGCTGGAGGCCGAGGCGCAGCGGACCTTCGCCGAGGCGTTCCGCGACGACCCCGACATCGTCATCCCGGACGTCGTCGCCCAGGGGGCCGAGGTGCTGGTCACCGACTGGCTGGAGAGCCCGGCCAGCCTGGCCAGCATCATTCGGGACGGCACCCAGGAGGAGCGCGACCACTACGGCGAGCTGTTCGTCCGGTTCCTCTTCGACGGCCCGCGGCGCACCGGCATGCTGCACGCCGACCCGCACCCCGGGAACTTCCGCATCCTCCCCCTCGACGACGGCTCCCCCGGCCGACTCGGGATCCTCGACTTCGGTGCGGTGGCCCGGCTCGGGTCGGGCGGTCTCCCGACGGCGATGGGCTCGCTGATCCGGATCGCCGCGCTGGAGGACCGCGCGGCGCTCATGGACGGCCTGCGCGAGGAGGGGTTCATCAAGGACCGGATCCGGCTGGACCCCGACCTGCTCCTCGACTACCTCTCGCCGTTCGTGGAGCCGACGAAGGTGGAGCGGTTCCGGTTCACCCGGGAGTGGATGCGCACCCAGTTCCAGCGCATCAACAACCCCAGGGAGCCGACCTACACGATCGCGATGAAGCTGAACCTGCCGCCGTCCTACCTCCTCATCCACCGCACCTGGATCGGCGGGATCGGCGTGCTCAGCCAGCTCGAGGCCGAGGCACCGTTCCACGCGATCCTGACCGAGTACCTCCCGGGCTTCGCATCGCCGTGACGTCAGTGATCGTCACGAGTCCCCCACCTGGCCGTCGATGGACTGGCGGATCAGGTCGGCGTGGCCGTTGTGCCGCGCGTACTCCTCGATCATGTGCGCGAGGATCCACCGCAGCGTGACCGGCCTGGCGCGTTGCGGGTGCTGCCACAGCGCCACCCGCTCGGGCCGCGGGTCGCCGGCCACCCCGGCCCTGGAGCGGGCCACGGCGTCCTCCCACCCTGCCCAGAGCTCCACGGGAGTGTCGTCGGCAGCCGAGTGCCAGTCCCAGTCACCATCGGCCTTCCAGTCGACCGACGCCCACGGCTCGGACTGGGCGTCACAGAGATGGCGGCCGAACCACCAGTCCTCCACGAACGTGAGGTGCTTGACCATCCCGCCCAGGGTCAGGTCGGACGGCGGCAGCGTCCGCTGGAGCTGGCTGTGGTCGAGGCCGCCGGCCTTGCGTCGGAGGATCTCGCGCTGCTCGTCGAGGAACCGGGTCAGGTTCGCGATCTCGTCGTTCATTCCGGCCGGTCTCCCGGTCGGCGACGAGTGACGCAGTAGGGCAGGCCCGCGGGATCGCGGAGCACCGTCCAGCCCTCGAAGCGGCCCTGCACCTCGGCTCCGGCGGCGACGTGTGCGGAGACCTCGGCCTCGTGGTCGGACGCGGACCAGTCGAGGTGCGCGGTCACGGCCCCCTGCTCGTCGTCGAGCCGCTGGAGCAGCAGGAACAGGGGCTGGTCGGGTGGGCCGGTGACCCGGCCGAACTCCGAGCCCGGTCTCGGGTCGCGCCGCGACCAGCCGGTGAGCGCCGCCCAGAACGCCAGCTCGTCGTCGTAGCGGCTGGGCGGGACGTCGAGACAGACCTGGTCGACGTACGACGCCCGGCCACCGGGCCACGTCGTCGGGGCGGGGCGCTCGCCTCCGGTCCCGGGCACCAGGCAGAACACGAAAGCGCCGGGCGAGCGCAGGATCGTGACGTCGTCGTAGGGCTGTCCGACGACGGTGGCACCCAGCCCGCACGCCTCGTCGAGGGCGCTGGCGAGGTCGCCGACGGAGACATCCAGGTGGATCCTCGGTCCGCCGACGCCGAGGCGCTGGACGCGCAGGAAGTCCTGGCCACCCGGTGGCACGAGGGTCGCGAACTCACCGTCCTCACCGCGCAGCGGCGACCTCGAGTAGCCGGTCACCGCCGACCAGAAGCCGACACCCGCGTCGTACGTCTCCTCGGGGAAGTCGAGGAAGGCGGTGATCCAGCGCGGGGTCATGCGGTGCTGGGTAGCGGGGCGCAGTCGTTGCCACACCCCTCGGGCGCGGGCGGACCGTCGGCGTGGCTGGCCGGCCGGTGCAGAACGGCGCCGGTCGGGGAGACCCGCACGTCGTCGCCGGCGACCTCCGCCGTCCCGTCGACGAGCAGGGTGAACCCCCTCGGCTCCCGCGGCGGGAAGACCAGCGTGACCGCGGCGTTCTCGGCCAGGTTGGCGACCGTGCCCCTGCCCGGCCCCTCGATCAGCACGACCCCATTGGTGACCGTCGGCTCGACGGTGACCACCTTGACCGCACCCGCCCGGTTGGTCAGCAGGTAGCCGGCGCCGAAGTCGTCCAGGGCCTTGGCGAGGTCTGCCACCTCGACCGGGATGCTCATGTGGTGAGGCTAGTCACCAAAGGCCGACTACGCCCCCGCCGATCCGCACGATGAACGCCGACACGACGACGATGAAGAAGACCCGCACGAACCGGGCGCCGCGCGAGAC
>JAWWPK010000061.1:0-6483 GCA_033854925.1 Nocardioidaceae bacterium
GTCGGCCTGAGCGACGGCCGCACAGGCGCGCCAGCGCCCAGCGCGAGCGGCACCGTGTCGTCGACCCGGTTGCGGGCCCGGGTCACCTTGCTGCCCGCGCGCACCGACGTACCGCACGCGACGCAGAAGTTCGCGCCGTGCAGCAGCGGCATCTCGCACGAGGGGCAGTACGCCGTCCCGTGGGCGCTGTCCTTCAGGTCGGTGCCGATCGACGCGGCCTCCAGCGCGGCCTCGAGCACCGCGAAGTGCAGGAGGTAACGGAGCCTGACCACCAACACGGCCGCGATGAGCGCCCCCCACACGAGACCCACGACGGCACCCTTGGTGCCCTCGAGCCGGGCGGCGAAGAACAGCCCGCCCTGGAAGAGGACGTTCGCGATCAGCGCCTCGGCGAGGCCCCGGAAGTAGCCCGGCTTGAAGCCGTCGTAGCCCGCTCCGAGGCCGGAGTAGCTGGCCACGGCGATGCCGGTGGCCGCGCCGTACACGATCGGCTTGACCACCGCCGCCGAAAGGATGAGCGAGACCCAGAAGCCGGCGTTGGGCGAGTCGATCTGGCCGAAGCTGCTGAACAGGCCGCGGTTGACCACGATGGTCTCGGCGGCCGCGAAGGCGGCGCCCGCGGCGACACCGAAGGTCAGCCCGTCGATCATGTCGTCGAACTGCGGCCGGCTCGCCAGCACCAGCGGCCCGACCTGCTTGAGCACCTCGCCGAGGATCGGCACCAGGAGCACCAGCACCAGCAGGCTGGACCAGCGCACCCCGCCGGCGCCGTTGCCGGCGAAGTTCACCGACGAGATGTTGCTGTCGAGGAGCCCGGCGTGCCACAGGAAGGTGAAGCCGACGCCCAGCGCGGCCGCGGCCCCGATGGCGCCGAGCACCACGCCGATCGGCTGGTCCTCCCACTGGTTGACGTCGTACATGTAGACGACGTAGATCGCCGGGACGACCACCGCGGCCGCCACGAAGGCGAAGGCCAGGAAGCCCAGCGCGCCGGCGACCACCGGGATCAGGATCCCGAGACCCAGGGCCCAGCGGTAGGTCTGCGGGGCAGTGCCGGAGGCCAGCGGCATCAGCGACGTGACGAGGTTGAACGACGCGACCGGCTCGCCGGGCTGGAGCGCGTAGCTCTGGCGGCGCTCACCCCCAGCACCGGCACCGGCGCTCAGCTCGGCACCGGTGGCCGGGTCGAACCGGGCCCCCACGGGAGCCACGGGTGGACCGCCGGCGGGTGTCTCGGGTGTGGTGGTCACGGTTCCTCCTGGGTCGATCAGCGGTGGTGATCAGAGGGTGCTGATCAGGGTGTTGAGCATGGTGTTGTAGCCGGTGAGCAGCTTGGACTTGGGCTTGAGCCCGCCCTTGCCGTAGAGGCCGAACGCCGTGGCGCCGGTGCCGTCCGTCCGGACGAAGTAGTAGGCGAACCCCTCGACCGGGATGCTCCCGCCCTGCTGGGTCGCGAGCAGCCCCTGGAAGTTGAGGGTGGCCGCGCCGGTGACGCCGCTGACCTGGACGGACTCCGGCTGGGTGATCTCCAGGTCCTCGACGCCGAGGTTCTGGATGCTGGTGAGGTTGTTGGTGATCAGCTTGGGCAGCGTGGACTTCTTCGGGGTCAGGTAGGCGAAGAAGTAGCCCTTGTAGCCGAAGACCTGCGCGAAGCCCGGCCCCGGGTCCTCGATCTTGAAGCCCTTGGGCACCAGGAAGAGCACGTCCTCGCTGAGCGAGACGATGCCGCCCGGGCCCCCGGCCGCGTCGAACGTCTTGCCGTTCTCGTCGGTGCTCCCGAGCTGGATGGCCGAGGTCTTGCTCAGCTGGTCCCCGCCGGACTGCGGGTCGATCGTGATCGGCGTCTCCGACGGCGGCTTCAGGTTGTCGCCGTCGTCGGCTGCGGCGGCCGCAGCGACCTGGCCGAGCACGCCGCCGACCAGGATGGTCGCGACGATCGCGCCGACCACCAGGGCCGTCCGCGCGTTGTCCTGCGGCGCCACGCCGGCCGGGGTCGGCCTGAGGCTCGGCCTCGCGGCCGCGGGATCGGCGTCCTCGCTGCGGTTGCGGGCGCGGGTCGCCTTGTTGCCCGCGCGCACCGAGGTGCCGCAGGCGACGCAGAAGTTGGCGCCGGCCATCAGCGGCATCTCGCACGAGGGGCAGTACGCCGTCCCGCGGGCCGCGTCCTTCAGCCCGGTGCCGGTCGACGCCGCCTCGAGGGCGGCCTCCAGCACCGCGTAGTGGAGCAGGTAGCGCAGCCGGACGACCAACGCGGCCGCGATCAGGGCACCCCAGACCAGGCCGACAACGGCTCCCTTGGTGCCCTCGAGCCGGGCGGCGAAGAACAGACCGCCCTGGAACAGGATGTTGGCGGCCAGGGCCTCGGCCAGACCGCGGAAGTAGCCGGGCTTGAACCCGTCGTAGCCCGCGCCGAGGCCGGAGAAGCTGGCGACAGCGATGCCGGTCGCGGCGCCGTACACGATCGGCTTGACCACCGCGGCCGAGAGGATCAGCGAGACCCAGAAGCCCGCGTCCGGGGAGTCGACCTGGCCGAAGCTGCTGAACAGCCCGCGGTTGACGACGATGGTCTCGGCCGCGGCGAACGCGGCGCCCGCGGCGACACCGAAGGTCAGGCCGTCGATCATGTCGTCGAACGCCGGCAGGCGGGCCAGCAGGATCGGGCCGACCTGCTTGAGCATCTCGCCGACGATCGGGACCAGCAGCACGAGCACCAGGAAGCTGGTCCAGCGGATTCCGGAGTCGGTGCCGTCGATGGCGACGGGGGCGAGGTCGTTGCCGAGGAGCCCGGCGTGCCACAGGAAGGTGAAGCCGACCGCGAGGGCCGCGGCGGCTCCGATCGCGCCGAGCACCACACCGACCGGCTGGTCCTCCCACTGGTTGACGTCGTACATGTAGACGACGTAGACCGCCGGCACCACCAGGGCCGCCGCGACGAACGCGAAGGCCAGGAAGCCGAGGGCGCCGGCCACGACCGGGATCAGGATCCCGAGGCCCAGGGCCCAGCGGTAGGTCTGCGGCGCCGACCCGGAGGCCAGTGGCATCAGCGAGCTGACCAGGTTGAACGACGCCACCGGCTCGCCGGGCTGCAGCGCGAAGCTCTGCTTCCGCTCGCCACCAGCGCCTGGGCCGGTGCCGAGCCCGGCCCCGGTCAGCGGGTCGAAGCGGGCTCCCGCGGGCAGCTCAGGGGTCTGGGCATCGGACATGTCGGTCATCGCACCTTTTCCAGATTTCGGCGGGCCGAGATCCCCGTGTGTCAGATGTTGAGCAGAGCGCCGGTCGCGGCGGCTGCCTGAGTGTGCCTGCGTTGCCGGGCCACCGTAAAGAACCGTCGGCGAGATGTCGGACGCCACGCGGGAATTTCCGGTTCCGTCGCGGACCGGCTGCGGGGGCCCAAGTTACCGAAAAGTAGGATTCGTCTCAGTCAGGACCCGGCCCGGCATCCTGCCCGTAGGCTGCCGCTCGGTCGGGCAAGTAGGTCGGAGAACAGGGGCTGAAACAGTGAAGCTGTGGGTGCTGATCGTCGGGTTGGTCATGCTGGCCGTCGCGCTCCCGGTGGCCGGTCGACGGGTGTTCTTCCTGTTCCGGCTCATCACCAGGGGCCAGCCGGCGCCGGACCGGGTGGAGAACGTCACCAAGCGGCTCGGTCAGGCGATCAAGAGCCAGGTCGTCGAGGTCTTCGCCCAGCGCAAGCTGCTGAAGTGGTCGGTGCCCGGCGCCGCGCACTTCTTCGTCTTCTGGGCCTTCCTGATCCTCGGCTCGGTCTACCTCGAGGCGTTCGGGATCCTCTTCTCGCGCAACGAGGAGTGGGCCATCCCGCTGGTCGGCCACTGGGACCTGCTCGGCTTCGCCCAGGACTTCATCGCCGTGATGGCGCTGCTCGGCATCGTCACCTTCGCCGTGATCCGGCTCCAGAACGCGCCGGACAAGCTCGGCCGGAAGTCCAGGTTCAGCGGCTCCCACCTCGGCGGCGCCTGGGTGATCCTCGGGATGATCTTCAACGTCGTCTGGACGATGTTCTTCTTCCGCGGCGCGTCCGTCGGGTCTGGGAACTTCCCCTACGGCAACGGTGCCTTCATGTCGCACCTCGTGGGGAGGCTGTTCGGCGAGTCGGACGTCCTCGAGGGCGTCGGCCTGCTGCTGCACATCGGCGTGATGCTGGCCTTCCTCGTGATCGTGCTCAACTCCAAGCACCTGCACATCTTCGTCGCGCCGCTCAACGTGCTCTTCAAGCGCCAGCCGAAGGCACTGGGCGCGGTCAAGCCGCTCACCTCCGACGGCAAGCCGGTCACCCTCGACGACATCGACGACCTGGACGAGAGCACCACGCTGGGCATCGGCTCGATCGAGGACTTCTCGTGGAAGGGGCTGCTCGACTTCGCGACCTGCACCGAGTGCGGTCGCTGCCAGTCGCAGTGCCCGGCCTGGAACACCGAGAAGCCGCTCTCTCCCAAGATGCTGATCATGAACCTCCGCGACCACGCGTTCGCGAAGGCGCCGTACCTCCTGGCCGACGAGGGCTCCCGGGCCTCGCTGCCGCAGGCCGTGCTCGACGAGGCGGACCGGCCGCTGGTCGGCGCGACCGAGGGGCCGGCGTGGGAGCCGACCGGCGGCGCCGTGATCGACACCGACGTGCTGTGGTCGTGCGTGACCTGCGGCGCGTGTGTCGAGCAGTGCCCGGTCGACATCGAGCACGTCGACCACGTCATCGACATGCGCCGCTACCAGGTGCTGGTCGAGTCGAACTTCCCGGCCGAGCTCAACCAGCTGTTCAAGGGGATGGAGAACAAGGGCAACCCGTGGAACATGTCGCCCACCGCGCGGATGGAGTGGGCGCAGGGGCTGGACTTCGACGTCAAGGTCGTCGGAGAGGACGTCGAGTCACTCGACGAGGTCGAGTGGCTGTTCTGGGTCGGCTGCGCCGGTGCCTACGAGGACCGGCAGAAGAAGACCACCCGGGCAGTGGCGGAGCTGCTGCACATGGCCGACGTGTCGTTCGCCGTGCTCGGCAACGGCGAGACCTGCAACGGCGACCAGGCACGCCGGGCCGGCAACGAGTTCGTCTTCCAGGGGCTTGCCCAGCAGAACGTCGAGACCTTCAAGGAGTACAAGGTCAAGAAGGTCGTCTCGACCTGCGCGCACTGCTTCAACACGCTGAAGAACGAGTACAAGGACTTCGGCATCGAGCTCGAGGTCGTCCATCACACCCAGCTGCTCAACCGGCTGGTGCGCGAGGGCAAGCTGACCCCGGTGAACGACGGCGCCGGCGCGCACAAGCGGACGATCACCTACCACGACCCTTGCTACATCGGCCGGCACAACGGCGTCTACGAGCCTCCGCGTGAGCTGCTCAACGTGCTGCCCGGCGCCGACTTCGTCGAGATGCCGCGCAACTCCGAGCGCTCGTTCTGCTGCGGCGCCGGCGGTGCCCGGATGTGGATGGAGGAGAACCTCGGCACCCGGATCAACGACAGCCGGACCATCGAGGCGGTCGGCACCGGCGCCGACCAGATCGCGGTCGGCTGCCCGTTCTGCCGGGTGATGCTCTCCGACGGCCTCACCGCCGCCATCGACAAGGGCGAGGCACGCGAGGAGGTCGAGGTCCTCGACGTCGCGCAGATGCTGCTCGCGTCGGTGAAGGGCGAGATGGCGACCCGGCGGGCGCCGGGCTCGGCGCTCGAGGCGGCGTCATCGTCCGGTGGCGGTACCGCGCTCAAGGAGCGCTCCGAGGAGACCAAGGCGGAGCCCGAGGAGGGCGACGACACCCAGACCGAGAACACTGTCACCGAGACTTCTGAGGTGGGTCCTGCGGCCAAGTCGTCGGGCGGTGGGTCGTCCCTCTTCGACACACCGGCGGACTACGCCGCGGACGAAGACCCCCAGGAGGAGGCGAAGCCCGCGACGCCGGTCGAGCCTGTCGACACCCCCGCAGCCGACGTCGGCTCGGGCGGTTCGCTGTTCGACCTCGGCGGCGACGAGGAGCCGGAGCCGCAGGACGACAGCAAGACCGAGGACGCGCCGGTCGAGCCCGTCGAGACCCCCGCAGCCGAGGCACCCGCCGAACCCGCCACTGACCTGAGCTCGGGCGGCTCCCTGTTCGACCTGGAGGCCCCGGCCGAACCGGAGGCCGAGGACCAGACGAAGGACGAGGAGCCGGAACCGCGGGACGACAGCAGAACCGAAGACGCGCCGGTCGAGCCTGTCGAGACCCCCGCAGCCGAGGCACCCGCCGAACCCGCCGCCGAGCCGAGTTCGGGCGGTGGCTCGCTGTTCGACATCGCGGCCCCCGAGGTCGTGGACGCGCCGACCGACAGCTCGCCCGACGTACAGCAGGAGCCGGAAGCCGAGACGGAGCCCGAGCCTGAGCCGGAGGCAGGCGCCGAGGAGGCGGAGGTGGATGAGGAGCCGCAGGAGCAGGTCTCCGCGGGTGCCGCGCTGAGCCAGGCGGCCACGTTCTCCGAGCCGGAAGCAGACGACGAGCCCGAG
>JAWWPK010000062.1:0-3325 GCA_033854925.1 Nocardioidaceae bacterium
TCGACGACATAGAAGCTCTGGTCGACGACGTACGCCGGTCGGGCCTCGACGTCGAGCTGGTCCGGTCCGGGAAGGCCGACGACGCGGACGCGGCCACGTCCCTGGCGGCGTACCGCATCGTCCAGGAGTCGCTGACCAACGTCATCAAGCACTCCGCGGCGCAGACAGCCCAGGTCACCGTCGCTGCGACGCCGACCGCAGTAGACATCGATGTGACCGATCCGGGCCCGGCGCGGATGAGCTCGGGATCGAGCTCGGGGCACGGGCTGCTCGGCCTCGACGAGCGGGTCCGCCTGGTCGGCGGCGTCCTCGAGTCCGGCGCCGACCACGACGGCTTCCGGGTGCACGCCGTGCTGCCGACGGGAACACACAAGTGATCCGGGTCGCGGTCGTCGACGACCAGGACCGGGTGCGGGCCGGGTTCGTGCTGCTGCTGCGCTCGGCGCCGGACATAGAGGTGGTCGGCGAGGCGAGCGACGGGCTGGAGGCGATCGCCCTGTGCCGGCGTACGGCGCCCGACGTGGTGCTCATGGACGTCCGGATGCCGCACCTCGACGGTCTCTCGGCGACCCGCACGATCCTGGCCGACCCGGCCTGCGCGGACACCCGGGTGGTGGTGCTGACGACTTTCGACGAGGACGAGCTCGTGCTCGAGGCGCTGCGGTCGGGCGCGAGCGGGTTCCTGCTCAAGGACACCCGTCCCGACCAGCTCCTCGAGGCGATCAACGTCGTCGCGGCCGGCGAGGCACTGCTGCACCCGCGGGTCACCCGGCGCCTCATCGAGCGGTTCGCCGAGCTGCCGCAGCCCCGACGTACGCCGGACGACGACGGCCTCACCGACCGCGAGCGCGACGTACTGCTGGCGGTCGCGCAGGGGCTCTCCAACCAGGAGATCGCGGCCTTGCTGCATCTCGGGTACGGCACCGTGAAGACCCACGTGAGCCATCTGCTGGCCAAGCTGGACTGCCGCGATCGGGCCCAGCTGGTCATGTATGCCTACGAGTCCGGGCACGCGGTCGCGGGCGGAACTGGCACGTAAGGACTATGTTTGAGGAGTTCTCCTGCGAGGCGTGGCCGGGCCGCCGTACCTTCGGAACAGACCCCCAGGAGGACCCGCATGGCACAGCTCGCACCAGCCGAAGTCGATCTGGTGATCGAGCGTGCGCTGGCCGAGTTGCCCTTCGATGACTGGAGGGTCATCGACACGCGACGCGAGGCCAAGGGGCCGCGCGCGGACTTCGTGGTCGTCGGTCCTCCCGGCGTCTTCGTCATCGGGTGCGGGCGCCGGCACGAGAAGGAGCGGGCGCAGGCCAAGGAGCTGATGAGGCTGCTGGAGGTCGCGCACCAGGTGGCCGAGGTGGCGGGCGTGCGCAGCGACGAGGTTCACCCAGTGCTCTGCCTGACCGGTGACCAGCCGGAGGACTCGTGGAGCCGCGGCGTCAGCGTCTGCGGGATCGTGAACCTGGCCGACACGCTCGTCTTCAAGCGCGAGCGGCTGCCCCGGGACGAGGTCCTGGCGGCTGCGCTGGCCGTGGGCCGCGCCATGCGGAGCGGCGGGAAGCACCGGGCGCACGCCTGAGCCGGGCTCCGTTGCCGCGATCCGCCACGACATGATGGGCCGGTGGCAGAGCTCACCGAACGGCTCCTCCTCGAGGAGGCCGGTGACCTGAGTTTCGAGCGCGGCCAGGACTACGTGAAGTACGTCGTCGGGCTGCGCGTCACGGGCATGCGGGCGCACGCGTCGATCCAGGCGAAGCGCGTCTACCGGGTCGAGCTGGACTGGGAGCAGAAGGACATACGGTGCCTGTGTTCCTGTCCGTTCTTCGATCAGGGCTTCTTCTGCAAACACCTGGTCGCTGTCGGCCTGGCCGCCATCGACGCGGGGCACGGCTCAACGGCGTCGACCGAGGGCAGCGGGCCGGAGATCACCGAGCTCGTCGCGCTCCTCGACGACAGCGAGGTGCGCGCGGTGCTCGTCGACCTGGCCGCCCGCGACCCCGGCGTACGTCGCGTGGTCGAGCTGCGCTCGGCTGCGCGCACGGGTGACGTGTCGGCCCTGGCCGACGAGCTCGAGGGGATGGTCAAGCAGGCGCTGGCTGTACGTGGCCATGTCGACTACCGGCGTTCGTTCGGAGTGGCCAGGGACGCCGAACAGTTGCTGGACGAGCTCGAGACGTACCTCGACGCCGGCAGCGCAGACGCGGTACAGCCGGCTCTGCTGCGAGCGACAACGCGGCTGCGGAAGGTGGTGTTGCAGGCCGACGACTCCTCGGGCCTGCTCGGGAGTTCCGGTCAGCGCGCGGCCGAGCTCTACGCCCGCGCTTGCAGAGAGGGTGATCCGGATGCCAAGAAGCTGGCGCGCTGGCTGGTGCAGTTCCGGGACTCCTCACCAGGTTGGCCGCAACTCGAGCTGGCGGATTTCGTCGAGGCCTTCGACGAGCCAGCGCTCGAGATCTATCGCCGGGCGGTCGCCAAGCTGGACCAGGCGTACGCCGACCGCGACAACTACAAGCGGTTCGAGATCGACCGGATGCTCCTCGAGCTCGCCGACCACGACAAGGACGTCGACCGCGCGATCGAGCTGCTGAGCACCGGCGAGCATCCCCAGTACGGCGCCGTCATATTCCGGTTGAGGGCCGTCGGTCGAGACGAGGAGGCCAACGAGTGGATGGATCGGGCGGTGGCGGCGGGTCGCGTGTCGGGGCACATGGGCGGGACTGATTTCTGGCTCGACCCGACCTCCGTCGCGGAGACCTACCGCTTACTGGGTCGCGAAGCGGACGGGGTTGCGGTCCTCCGTTCGGAGTTCGCGCGGCGACCTGAGCTGGCCACGTTCCGCCAGCTCTTGGCGTATGCCGACCAGATCGGCCAGGAGGAAGCAGAACGGTCCTGGGCCCTATCCAAGGTGCTCGAGCGCGCGGCGGCGCCGTACGGCGATGGCGCCCTCCTCGTCGAGATCGCCCTGAGCGACGGCGACCTGGAAACTGCCTGGTCCGCCGCCCGTGACCTCGGCGCCGGGCGCCAATGGCGGGCGCTGGCCGATTCGAGCCGCGATTTCGCACCCCGCGAGGCGGCCGAGCTGTACCGCGATGACGTGGCCAAGGACCTGAAGTACGCCGACACGCAGAAGTACGCGAGCATCGCCGAGCGCCTGGCCGCGATGCGGGAGCTCTATCAACGCGCTGGTGACGGTGCTGACTTCGCGGACTACCTTGCCGAGCTGCGAGAAACCTATCGGCGGCGGACTTCCCTCATGAGTGCCCTGGACCGACGGGGGCTATAGCGCCTCGCCCATCCACAGGCCTGTGGAGAGGGTCCGACGCGA
>JAWWPK010000063.1:0-5392 GCA_033854925.1 Nocardioidaceae bacterium
CCCCGCGATGGCCCCGGACGAGGCGAGCCGCGCGACGCCGTCGCGCACGACGACCGAGAGCGCTCCGAGCCGGTACTCCCCGTCGGCCGCGCCGGTCGCCGCCATGGCATCGGTGACCAGGGCGGTCCGGCCGGTCCGCCAGGCCAGCGCCAGCACCGCTGGGTGGACGTGGACGCCGTCGGCGACGAGCTCGAGGTACGCCGAGGACTCGAGCAGCGCCGCAACGGGGCCGGGTTGGCGGTGGTGCAGCGGCGGCATCGCGTTGAAGAGGTGCGTGCCGGCGGTCGCCCCTGCCTCCAGCGCGGCCCGCGTCTCGTCGTACGTCGCATCCGTGTGGCCGATCGCCACGGCCACCCCGGCGGAGACCAGCTGCGCGATCGCCGGCAGCGCGCCCGGCCGCTCGGGGGCGAGGGTGACCATCCGCAGGTGTCCGTGAGCAGCGTCCACCAGCCGCGAGACCGCCGCCGGCGTCGGGTCGACGAGCAGCGACGGCTCGTGCGCCCCGGCCCGGCGCGGGCTCAGCCACGGCCCCTCGAGGTGGATGCCGGCGACCACCCCGTCGTCGGCCAGCGCCGCCAGGGAGGCGCACGACGCGGCGAGCCCGTCCATCGAGTCGGTGACCAGGCTCGCGACCATCGTCGTGGTGCCGTGTGCGAGATGGGTGCGCACGACGGTGGCCACCGCGGCCGGGTCGCCGCCGTCGAACGACGCCCCGCCCCCGCCGTGCACGTGCACGTCCACGAAGCCCGGGACCACGAGTCCGGGCAGCGACCAGGACGGCGGCTCGGGCGGCGGGCCGGCACCGACGGCGAGCACCCGCTCGCCGTCGATGACGACCCAGCCGTCAACAACGATCCCGGTCGGCAGCGCGAGCGCGCCCGCAGACAGCACTCGCGCCCCCAAGGGCAACGGATGGTCAGGCACTCGTGTCAGCCACGACGGACGACTCCTCTCCCTCCTCCTCGCGGCCGGGCGTGCGCAGGTTCCACGTCCGGATGACCCACCGGAACGAGAAGTAGTAGATGAAGGCGTACCCCAACCCGATCACGATGAGCAAGAACGGTCTCGTGGCGATGTTCCAGTTCAGCGCGAAGTCGAAGAAGCCGGCCGAGAAGCCGAACCCGTCCTTGATGCCCAACGCGTTCACCAGCGCGAGCGAGGTGCCGGTGAGCAGCGCGTGCAGGATGTAGAGCGGCCACGCGACGAACATGAACGCGAACTCCAGCGGCTCGGTGACGCCGGTCAGGAACGAGCAGAGCGCGGCGGACAGCATGATGCCGCCGACCGCCTTCTTCTGCGCGGGCTTGGCCTCGTGCCAGATCGCCAGTGCGGCCGCGGGCAGCCCGAACATCATGATCGGGAAGTAGCCGGTCATGAACGCCCCGGCGCTCGGGTCCCCGTGCAGGAACCGCAGGATGTCGCCGTTGTAGGTCTGGCCACCCGTGGTGTAGCTGCCGAACACGAACCACGGCGGGTTGTTGAGGATGTGGTGCAGCCCCAGTGGGATCAGCAGCCTGTTGAAGGTCCCGTAGACGAAGCCGCCCAGCACGTCGTGGTGGGTGACCCAGTTGCCGAGGTGGGTCAGCCCGGAGTTGAAGCCCGGGTAGACGAAGGCCGTCAGCACCGCGATCACGAGCATGACCACCGAGGTGATGATCGGCACGAACCGGCGGCCGCCGAAGAAGGCGAGGTACGGCGGCAGTGCGATCCGGTGGTAGCGGTGCCACAGGTACGCCGCCACCAGGCCCGAGATGATGCCGCCGAGGACCCCGTAGTTGATGAGCTCCTCGCCATCGAGGACGTACGGCGACATGGCGTCGCCCACGCCCTTGAACACGACGTAGCCGACCACGGCGGCGAGGGCGGTGGAGCCGTCGGACTTGCGGGCCATGCCGACCGCGATACCGATCGCGAACAACAGCGGCAGGTTGGCGAACAGCGCGTTGCCGGCGGCGCCGACGACCGCGGAGACGTGGTCCCAGCCCACGCCGTCCTTGCCGAGCAGGTCGTCCTGGCCCAGCCGCAGCAGCAGGGCCGCGGCCGGCAGGCTCGCGATCGGCAGCATCAGGCTGCGGCCGAACTTCTGGACCGGTCCGAGGTTGATGCGGTCCTTCCATGATGACGTGGCCGGTAGTCCGGCTGACGCGTCGGCTGTGCTCATATGACTTCCTTTTCCGATGTGCCCGTATGGGTCGTGCTGTCACCAGGGGCCGCCGGGTCGCGGGAGTCCAGTGACATGTGCAGCTGGTAGCGGTCGCCCCGATATCGGGAGACGACGTGCTCCAGCGGCTTCCCGGCGGAGGTCGAGACCCGCCGGAAGACAAGGAGTGGTGTGTGCAGCGGTGCGTCGAGAAGCTCGGCGTACGTCGGGTCCGCGGCCTCGCCCCACAGCGTCTGCTCGGCCGCGTCGATGGCCAGCCCGTAGTGGTCGCGGAACAGCTCGTAGAGGGAGCCGCCGAGGTCGTGCCGGACCAGCCCGGGCAGCAGCGGCTCGGGGTACCAGCCGTGCTCGTGCGCGATCGGCTGGCCGTCGGCGAGCCGGACCCGGTCCAGCCGCCACACCTGCGCGCCGGGTGCCAGCTGCAGCGACGCCGCCACGTCCGCCGGCGGCTCCTCCAGCTCGATCCCGAGGGCTCGGGTCGACGGCACCAGCCCGCGACGGCGCATGTCCTGGCTGAACGACGCGAGGTGCAGCCGGCTCTCCAGGCGGGGCCGCGACACGAAGGTGCCCTTGCCGTGGATCCGCTGCAGCAGGCCGTCGGAGACCAGGCCGTCGATGGCCTTGCGCACGGTCGCCCGCGACACCCGGTGCGCCGCCATCAGGTCGCGCTCGGACGGGATCGCGACATCCGGTCCCTCGGTGGCCGCGAGCTCGACCAGTGCGTCCCGCAGCTGGGCGTGCTTGGGGCGCGGGCCATCGTTGATCACCCGAGACTTCCCACCCATGACACCCCTCGACGGCTGGTCCGCTAATTGGTACGGTCTGGTACGTACCAGTTGAGCCTGCCCGTCTTCATGGGGCAGTGTCAAGGGGGGCCAAGGGGTCCACTCACCAGCACCCTCGGGAAGCGAGAGCAATGAGCAGCAAGGCAGAGCAGATCCTGGCCGGGCTCGGCGGCGCGGAGAACATCGTCGAGATGGAGGCCTGCATCACCCGGCTCCGCACCGAGGTGGCGGACGGCAACCTCGTGGACGAGAAGGCCCTCAAGGCCGCCGGGGCGCACGGAGTCATGAAGTCCGGCAACGTCGTGCAGGTCGTGGTCGGACCGGAGGCGGACAACCTGGCCGAGGACATCGAGGACCTGATGTGATCACCCCACGAAACCGCTCGGAGGGAGCGCTGCGCGCTGTGCGCTCTCGCTTCCGCGGGGACCCCGAAAAGGCATGACCCAGGTGCTCGCGCCCCTCGCGGGGCGGCTGCTGCCGCTGAGCGAGGTGCCGGACCCGGTGTTCGCCGTGGAGATGGTCGGCCCCGGTGTCGCGGTCGACCCGTCGGGCGACCAGGTCACCGTGGTCTCACCGATAGCGGGGACGGTCGTGAAGGCGCACCCGCACGCGTTCATCGTGCTCGGCGCCGAAGGTGTCGGCGTGCTCGTGCACCTCGGCATCGACACGGTGCGGCTGGAGGGCAAGGGCTTCGAGCTGCACGTCACCGACGGCGTCACGGTCGCCGCCGGCGATCCCGTGGTCACCTGGGACATCTCGGTCACCCGCGCCGAGGGGCTCTCCCCCGTCGTACCCGTGGTGGCGATGGACCAGCCGAAGGGCTCGATCCCCGCCCCGGACGGGGGGATGGTCGCCGTCGGGGAGCTGCTCTTCGACGTGGCAGGGTGACGGCATGATCTTCATCGCAGCCCGGTTCCGGGTGCTGGCCGAGCACGCCGACGCGTGGCCCGAGATCACCCGCTCATTCACCGAGGCGACCCGCGCGGAGCCCGGCAACCTGTGGTTCGACTGGTCCCGCGACCTCGACGACCCACAGGAGTACGTGCTCATCGAGGCGTTCCAGGACGACGCGGCCGGCCCACACGTGCAGTCCGACCACTTCCGCCAGGCGCAGGCCGACCTCCCGCCGTACCTCGAGGAGACTCCGCGGATCATCAACACCCAGCTCGAGGGCACCGAGTGGAACGAGCTCGGAGAGCTGGCCGTCGAGCGCTGACCGGTGGGCACGTCCGGCGCCGCCAGGCTCGCCACGATGCGTGAGGGGGCCCGATGGCGCTGGGGGGCAGTCGCCATCGGGCCCTGGCACCTATTCGACCATCCCTGGCCGGCTTGCGCAGCCAAAAACTGCCGCTCTCTCAGAAATCGTGCAGACCAGTGACAAAGGTCACCTGACAGCTGTACGGGTGCTCAGTCCAGCAGCAGGTCGGAGACCAGCCGGTGCACGAGGTCGTAGCCGTGCTCGGTGAGGATCGACTCGGCGTGGAACTGGATGCCGCGATAGTGCGGCCCGTAGAGCGCGTGCAGGTCACCGGTCTCGGGGTCGGCCTCGATCCGTACGCCGTCGGGCAGCACCGTGTCCGGCGCCATCCGGCCCACGAAGGTGTTGTAGAAGCCGACCCGTTCGATCCGCCCGTCGATCTCCACCGGCGACTGGGTGCCCTGGAAGACGATGTCCTTGTAGGCCAGCGGGATCCCGAGCTCGTGGCAGAGCGCCTGGTGGCCGAGACAGACCGCGAGGAAGGGCCGTTCGGCGGCCAGCAGCGCGGCGGTGGCCGCGCGCAGGGTGACCATCTTCGGGTCGGCGTCGTCGCGCGGGTCGCCGGGCCCGGGGCCGACGATCACCAGGTCGAAGCCGTCGAGGCAGCCCTCGGCGTACTCGTCGTAGCGCACCACGGTGCTGGTCAGGCCGAGCACGCCGAGCACGTGGCGCAGCATGTTGACGAAGTCGTCCTCGCCGTCGAGCACGACCACGCTCTTGCCCCGCAGGCGGGGATCCGGCGGTGCCCCGGCCTGGTCGGTCAGCCAGAACGACGACAGCCGCCGGTTGCGCTGGTTGAGGGTGAGCAGCACGTCCTCGTCGCTGACCAGCTCGGCGACGTTCACGGACGGGGTCGGCGCCGGTGGCACCAGGCCGAAGGCGCTCAGGATGCCGCCCGCCTTCGCGTGTGTCTCGGCGACCTCTTGCGCCGGGTCGGAGTCGCGCACCAGGGTCGCACCCGCGGTGACGGTGAGCCGGCCCTCGAGGTCGACGTCGGCGGTGCGGATCACGATCGGGCTGTCCACGACCGGGCCGCCCTGGGCATCCCGACCCAGCACGGCCAGCGCGGCGCCGTAGTAGCCGCGGCCCTCGGTCTCGTACTTCTTGATCAGCCGGCACGCGTTCTCGACAGGTGAGCCGGTGACCGTGGCGGCGTACATCGTGTCGCGCAGCACCTCGCGCGGGTCG